>CAZFAW010000098.1:0-8242 GCA_964517015.1 uncultured Chryseobacterium sp. | reverse complement strand
CGGTGGCGCCCCCGCGATCACCACGGCGGGTTGCAATGCCGTACCGGGTTACCTTTCGATCTGCGATCCAGGTGGCAGTGCATACACGCAGACGGAAGTTCGACTGAAGGATGAGTACTTCGCCGAGTTCGAAATGCCCGATGCGCAAATGATCTGGTCAACCACCTATGGGGGCTGGACTTGGGAAGCAGCCGACTACACCGTGGAACTACCCGAAGCACACTACCAGACCCATCCCTTCCCGATCCACCGTTTCGGTGATCTGGTCTTCGACGGCGATGGCAACCTGTTCACCCTGGGCATTATTGAGCAAAGCAGCTATCCCGCAGTCGCCGACACCGTAAGCTATCCCACCCTCGGGGCCTATGGCTTCTACCAAAAGGCGTGGGAGGATACCATGGGCAACAACCAGACGGAAGTCTCGCTCAAGTGCTTCCTGGCCGATCGCTCGCTCTATTGGTCCACCACCTTCGGCGCTTGGTTCACACACCGCACGCCCGATCCTTGGGAAGATCAGACTTGGCTACCCCTGGGTTGCGATTGGGCCACGGACCTGGACCTGGTGGAGGGAAAGGCGCTTTACTGGGTAGGCAGTTCCGGTGGCGTGGATTTCGACGATGCCTGCCCCTATCCGGGAACTTCCTGGTGCGAACCCACCCTGGCCTTTGGTTCGGACCTGGATTACTCTAATGGCTTCGCTGCACGAATGAACATGGTTGGGGTACACGTGGGCATAACGGAACATCCGGCTCCAATTTCTGCGACCGGCGCGTGGTGCTATCCGGACCCAGTTGACCAACAGTTGACCCTTGTGATCGAAGGCCATATTGCGAGCCAGCGCGCGGTGCGGGTATTCGACGCTATTGGAAGGCTGGTGCTCGCTGCCACCACAACAACGACCGGACAGTTGAGGACCGATATGCTGAACACGGGTTGCTACCAATTGGTAGTGCTCAAGGATGGTTCTCCGGAAGTGGCCATTCGGTTCATCAAGCAACACTGATGGGTCGATCCGCTTCCTGCTCCCTCTGTGCGTGCCTGATACCCGCCGTTTGCTGGGCTCAGGCCACGCATTCCTTCGACCCCCTCGATTCGGGCATTTCAGCAGGAGGGGTGATGCAACTACTCTGTGATAGTGCGAGTGATATGCTTTACATCGGCGGTCAATTCAAAGGCGATGCGACCGATGACGTGATCAGTCCTGGTGTGATCGGCTGGGATGGAACCGCCTATGCCGGAATGGGTTGTGGCTTGCATGGTGGGTCTTGGAATTGCACCTCCCCGATCTTCGGGGGTGGCCCAGTGTATTCCATGGCCATTTGGAACGGCACGATTTACGCCGCAGGCTTTTTCGATCATTCTGGAACGACGCCTTTGCAGAACATCGCCCGATGGAACGGAACTGAGTGGTCATCCCTCGCAAATGGTTTGGACGGCACCGTTTACGGCATGAAAGCCGGCCCCGACGGTCTTTACGTATGCGGTGTGTTCCTCCACGCCGATACCTTGACGGTGAACGGACTGGCCCGTTGGGATGGAACCCAATGGCACACGGTTCACGACCTTCCGCAACTCTACAGCGGCGACATCAACCGCATTTTCGACCTGGCCTTCTACAACGGCGAACTGTACATCGGGGGGAAGTTCAACGGGGTTGGAGGCATGAACGACATCGCCAAGTTCAACGGCACCGAATGGGTGAGCGTGGATGGTGCGGGGTTCATCGGCGTGTTCAGTTCGGTGAACCGGCTAAAGGTGCATGACGACCTGCTGTACGTGGCGGGCTCGTTCGCAGATTACCCGCCCTACGGCAACCCGGCCAACCCCGGCAGCGGCATACTGGCCTGGGATGGAAGCAACTGGATCGATCTGGCCGGTGGTACGGACGGGGCAGGCAACGCGAGCGTGCTGGACATGGTGTGGATCCGCGACACCCTGTACACCGTGGGGCGCTACAACGTGATCGGTGGCGTGCCCACCGGTCGCGTGGCCCGCTGGGATGGCACGCGCTGGTGCAGTTTGGTACCGCCCGGCTACTTCTATCCGGACATCGTATCCATCGGTGTGTTCCGCGATACGCTCTATGTGGGCGGTTCCTTCACCACCGCCGGACCCGACAGCATCAACCGCGTGGCCAAATGGATCGGCGGTGCGTACGTGGATAGCTGCGGGTTCGGCGTGGGCCTACCCGAGGTTCCCGCCCCTGCGCAACCCCTCTCGCTGCACCCCAACCCCGCCACCGATCAGCTGCACCTGGCCTGGAGCGGCGCCCCACGGCCCGCCACGGTGCTGGTGCACGATGCCCTGGGCCGCGAGGTGCTGCGCCTGCCCTGGCCGGCCAACGGCGATCTGCCCGTTCGATCGCTGCGCAACGGGGTGTACCAAGTGCGCCTGTTGCGCGTTGATGGCACCGTGCTGGGCACCGCGCGGTTCGTGAAGGAGTGAGCCAGCGGGCGAAGACACCCTTTCGCATGCAGCACGCGGCACACACCAACCCGCCACGCCGGCCGAGCCGAGCGCGAACGCAAGAGGGAAAGGCGCTTTACTGGGTAGGCAGTTCCGGTGGCGTGGATTTCGACGATGCCTGCCCCTATCCGGGAACTTCCTGGTGCGAACCCACCCTGGCCTTTGGTTCGGACCTGGATTACTCTAATGGCTTCGCTGCACGAATGAACATGGTTGGGGTACACGTGGGCATAACGGAACATCCGGCTCCAATTTCTGCGACCGGCGCGTGGTGCTATCCGGACCCAGTTGACCAACAGTTGACCCTTGTGATCGAAGGCCATATTGCGAGCCAGCGCGCGGTGCGGGTATTCGACGCTATTGGAAGGCTGGTGCTCGCTGCCACCACAACAACGACCGGACAGTTGAGGACCGATATGCTGAACACGGGTTGCTACCAATTGGTAGTGCTCAAGGATGGTTCTCCGGAAGTGGCCATTCGGTTCATCAAGCAACACTGATGGGTCGATCCGCTTCCTGCTCCCTCTGTGCGTGCCTGATACCCGCCGTTTGCTGGGCTCAGGCCACGCATTCCTTCGACCCCCTCGATTCGGGCATTTCAGCAGGAGGGGTGATGCAACTACTCTGTGATAGTGCGAGTGATATGCTTTACATCGGCGGTCAATTCAAAGGCGATGCGACCGATGACGTGATCAGTCCTGGTGTGATCGGCTGGGATGGAACCGCCTATGCCGGAATGGGTTGTGGCTTGCATGGTGGGTCTTGGAATTGCACCTCCCCGATCTTCGGGGGTGGCCCAGTGTATTCCATGGCCATTTGGAACGGCACGATTTACGCCGCAGGCTTTTTCGATCATTCTGGAACGACGCCTTTGCAGAACATCGCCCGATGGAACGGAACTGAGTGGTCATCCCTCGCAAATGGTTTGGACGGCACCGTTTACGGCATGAAAGCCGGCCCCGACGGTCTTTACGTATGCGGTGTGTTCCTCCACGCCGATACCTTGACGGTGAACGGACTGGCCCGTTGGGATGGAACCCAATGGCACACGGTTCACGACCTTCCGCAACTCTACAGCGGCGACATCAACCGCATTTTCGACCTGGCCTTCTACAACGGCGAACTGTACATCGGGGGGAAGTTCAACGGGGTTGGAGGCATGAACGACATCGCCAAGTTCAACGGCACCGAATGGGTGAGCGTGGATGGTGCGGGGTTCATCGGCGTGTTCAGTTCGGTGAACCGGCTAAAGGTGCATGACGACCTGCTGTACGTGGCGGGCTCGTTCGCAGATTACCCGCCCTACGGCAACCCGGCCAACCCCGGCAGCGGCATACTGGCCTGGGATGGAAGCAACTGGATCGATCTGGCCGGTGGTACGGACGGGGCAGGCAACGCGAGCGTGCTGGACATGGTGTGGATCCGCGACACCCTGTACACCGTGGGGCGCTACAACGTGATCGGTGGCGTGCCCACCGGTCGCGTGGCCCGCTGGGATGGCACGCGCTGGTGCAGTTTGGTACCGCCCGGCTACTTCTATCCGGACATCGTATCCATCGGTGTGTTCCGCGATACGCTCTATGTGGGCGGTTCCTTCACCACCGCCGGACCCGACAGCATCAACCGCGTGGCCAAATGGATCGGCGGTGCGTACGTGGATAGCTGCGGGTTCGGCGTGGGCCTACCCGAGGTTCCCGCCCCTGCGCAACCCCTCTCGCTGCACCCCAACCCCGCCACCGATCAGCTGCACCTGGCCTGGAGCGGCGCCCCACGGCCCGCCACGGTGCTGGTGCACGATGCCCTGGGCCGCGAGGTGCTGCGCCTGCCCTGGCCGGCCAACGGCGATCTGCCCGTTCGATCGCTGCGCAACGGGGTGTACCAAGTGCGCCTGTTGCGCGTTGATGGCACCGTGCTGGGCACCGCGCGGTTCGTGAAGGAGTGAGCCAGCGGGCGCCCAAAGGCCAGGCGGATCGCCATCCCTAGACCGGATCGCCCAGCAAGCGCCACTTCATGGCGAAGATGACCAGGCCGCATTTGCTCTTGATGCCGAACTTGGCGAAGAGCGATTCGCGGTAGCCCTGCACGGTGCTCACGGACACGCCCATCTTCTCGGCGATCACGTCGTAGGTGAATTCCTCCGGATCGCACACCCAGGCCAGGAACTCCAGATCGCGCCCGGTGATCCGTTCCAGGATGTGCTTGCGCTGACGCGCGTAGGCCGTGCCGGGATCCACCGTGCTGAGCGGATGCTCCGTTCGGTCCATGTGGTAGTGGCCCAGTCGCACCACGTGGTCCAGCGCGCACCGGAATTCCTCGGCGCCCACGTCCTTGAGCAGGAAGCCGCAGGCACCGGCGCGCAACGCACGCATCATGGCGTGCTCGGTACGCTCGAAGGTGAGGGCCAGCGCGCGCGTGGCGGGCATGTGCTCGCGCATCCAGGCCAGCGTGGCGAACCCGTCCATCACGGGCATGTGCAGGTCCACGATGGCCAGTTCCACGTGGGCACCGTTCTCCACCGCTTCGATGAAGGCACGGCCGTGGTCGGCTTCCACCACCACGCGGTAACCGCCGAGGTTGTTGATCATCTCGGCCAGCGCGCTGCGCAGCACCGCGTGGTCGTCGATCAGGGCGATGGGCACTGGGGAGGACATGCCGCTTTCTCTTGGGAGACAAAATAGCACGCTTTGCGGATCCTGCAAGCTCGGCATGCCCCCGGAGGGGCGGTCGGTGCGGCGCATATACGCAACGGCGCCACATGTTGTACCGGTGTTTTTACCGGGTACCGGGGGGTGCTTTTACCGGGATAGCAAGCGCCTTCGCAGTTTCATTTGCGTACGCCCCGATCCGCCATGCCCTGCCGGCCCGTGTTCGCCCCCGCTTTACTGGTGCCGTGCGCCCTGCTGCTTGCGGCGGTGGTGCTTGTTCCCGGCTGCGCGCGCGTGAAGCCCTTGACGGAAGTGGTAGCGATCGTGCGGGAAGAACGGACCGATTCGCTGCTTGCCGGTGTGGAGGTGCGTTTCCTCTCGCGCATCCACGATCGCGCGCCCTGGCGGGCCAGCGACCCGCTGCCCACCAATGCCCTCGGCGCAGCGGGCTTCAAGATCCCGCGAACCGATCGGCGGCGCATGCGCGAAGAGGACCTCTTCCGGCTGGTGGTGCGCGATCCCTTCCAACCCGGCGCACCGACCGATACGCTCCGGTTGAACGGCTATTTGCGCGTGATCGACATCGCCTACCCCGATCCCCGGATCGCCGTGGACACCTTCCGCGTGGCCGACATGCACTACCACATCAGCATGCGCGCGCAGAACCGTTTCGGGCAGGACATCCACGAAGGGGTGCGGCCCACCGGCGCACCCGGGCATCCGCCGCGCGACATCAACTGGTTCCGGAGCGACAACGCGCTGAAGGCCTACGTGAACGGCCGGCCGAGGAAGGTGAAGCGCGACACCTGGGCGCGGTTGCAGCGCGCGGCCGCGCATCCCGGCGACCGGTCGTACCGCAGGTACCGGGCGCTGCTCACCGGCCGCGTGGTGCCGGCCGAGGCCAACAACAAGCTGAACCACTACACGCAGGCCACGCACCCCCACGCGCGCGAAGGGCATGTGCGCCTGGGGTACAACGCCATCTCGCCGTTCGAGACCAACCTGTTCCGCACCCCGCAGCAACGCATCGTGGGCAGCGTGGCCAAGAGCGGCGCCACGCGGCGGTGGCTCCTGCGCATCGGCGGCAACGGGATCGTGGAGCCGCGCCTGAGCCATTGGGAGAACTTCCGCCTGGAGTACGACCTGATGGCCCGGCAGGACCCCGCCGTGCAGCACGCCCACTGGTGCACGATCGACGACGGCCGCGATGTGCCACTCGCGGCGGACAGCACGTTGCTGATCGTGAACGTGATCGAGGGCGGGCATGCGATCCAGGACAAGGTGTTCCCCTGCGAGACCACCTTCGACCTCTCCGACCGCACACAGGACGAGAACGACGCCCTGCGCAAGCACTGGTTCGCCCTGCTGGAGGATCCCGCCACCGATGCCGCCACGCTGGCCGTGCTGCGGCCCATCGCCCACCTGCGCGAATCCTACCAGCGCATCGAACAACAGATCAGCGACACCAGCGGCCTGCTCGGGATCATGCACCTGAACGCGGTGGACAGCCTGGTGACCGAACGCCGGAAGGTGGAACGCGAACTGTTCGAGAACGTGGACGCCGTGCTGGACGACGACATCTGCAACAACGTGCGCCGGTTGAAGGCCCTCTACCCGCCGGTGCACATGATGACCGTCTCGCACCTGAGCTACAACGGCATGCTGGGCCACGCGCCCGCGCTGGACGACGGCACGGCCATCGGGAAGCTCACCGCGCGCCGGGTCTACGCCATCCGTGTGAGCGAGGACCCGCAGTACATCAAGCAATGGAAGGGCCTCTTCTTCACCGTGCCGGGACCGAACCGGTTCGGCAAGACCCTGCTGAACGAACTGCTGGCCTCCTACAACGGCCATCGGATCCTGGTGGACCTGAAGCACAGCGATCCCATGGTGCGCCGCTACTTCTACGATTCGCTCATGACGCGCTACGACGTGCCGCCCATCTGCTCGCATTGCGCGCTGAACGGCATGTCGCTGGACGAGTGGAGCCCCTTCAACGACGAGTTCGCGCTGCTGCGCGCACCCACCGCCACCACGTTCTATCCGTTCGGGATCAACCTCTTCGATGAAGAAGTGCTGTACATCCACCGCAACCACGGCATCATCGGGCTGCCGCTGGAGCACCGCGTACTGGGCGGCTATTTGAACAAGCCCGTCGTACCCGACCTGCAATTGTGCCGCAACGGCACGCCCGCGAAAAAGCCCGACCGGCACCGTTCCGTGCGGCGCTTCGACCAGATCGAGCGCCTGTTGAAGTGGCTGGCGCAGGACCCGCAGAACGCCCACCTGCTCGATGCGGCGCAGGCCACTTCGCGCATGCGCTACGACGCGCAGGGCGATCGCACGCTGGAATGCACGATCCGCGACTACATGAGCGTGGAACCGATCCTGCAGAACCTCTTCCGCGCGATCGATCTGATCCGCGCCGATGCCGCCTACCTGCCGCAGGGCGCAGGCCCCGATGCCGTGCTGGCCTACCCCTGGCACCACGTGTGCTTCGGCAGCGACCTGGACGGGCTGATCGATCCGGTGGACCTCTGCCCCACCGCCGGGCAGTACCCCTTGCTGCGGGAGCGCATGGCGCAGTTCATCCCCGTGTTCCTCTACTTCCGGTACCGCGAGGCCACGCAGCGCTTCACCTCGGGCGAACGACCGCCCGCCGTGTACGCCGACTACTTCCGGCCCGACGGCTCCGGCGGTTTCACCCTGGACCAGGCGCTGTACTTGCTCTTCTACGGCAGCCTCAGCGACTTCACCTTCACCTACATGCGCCGATGAACGCGCTGCACCGCCTCCTTCCCTGCCTGGCCTGTGCGTGGTGCGGTGCGCTCGCCGCGCAACAGCACAGTTCGCTCGATGTGCGCCAAAGCAGCGGCGCGGGGCCCTTCCCCGTGTACCTGGCCCTGCAAGTGGTGCACGGCAGCAACCAGCCCGCCTTCGAACGCCTGGTGAACGCGGCCACGCCCCTGTGGGGCGGGCAGGCCGGGCGCGTGCGCATGTGGGGCGTGGAGATCTCCGCAGGGGCCATCCACAACACCAACAGCTTCCTCTGGATCAAGGGATGGAAGATGCACAGCACCAGCATGGAAGTGGGCTGGAAATACCTGGAACGCGTGTACCACGACGGTTCG
>CAZFAW010000097.1:0-8281 GCA_964517015.1 uncultured Chryseobacterium sp. | reverse complement strand
GTGCAACCCGACGGGAAGGTGCTGGTGGGTGGTGATTTCACGAGGTACAATTCCGCTGTGGCATTCGGCCTGTGCCGTACGCTCGATCATGGCGCACTGGACCCGACGTTCGTGACACCAGTTGCCGGCATCGTGAACGCCGTGCAACCATTGGGCGATGGAAGTATGATCGTAGGCGGCGACTTCGATCTGGGCGGGGATCCTCCCTACGATCTGGTCCGATTGCAGTCCGACGGCACGGAGGATGCAGCGTTCAACACAGTTGGTGCCTGGGGCTCTGCATTCGGATCCGCGGGCGTCAACGCCATCGTGGAGCAACCGGATGGCAAGATCCTCCTGGCCGGCCTCTTTGAGAACTACGATTCATATACGGAAGCGGACAACATCGTACGCCTTGAAGCCAATGGCGCTTTGGATAGCTCCTTCGACAACGGACAAGGCGCAGATGCAGCAGGCGGCAACAGTGCCATCCGGGCCATGGCCCTTCAGCCGGATGGCAAGATCTTGATCGCAGGCGACTTCACGTGGTACGACGGTACGGACCGCTTCCACATCGCCCGGCTGAACAGCGACGGCACGCTCGACCCCACCTTCGACCCAGGCACCGGAACCGACGCCACGATCCACGCCCTGCGCGTCCTGCCTTCAGGCAAGATCCTCATTGGCGGTGAATTCACGAGCGTGAACGGGACCAGCCGCAACCATATCGCGCGCTTGCTGGCGGACGGATCCCTGGATACCACGTTCGATCCCGGCAGCGGAGCGGAAGGAGATGCACTTGCCGGAACCAATGGTACCATCCATGGCATTGCCGTTCGTACCGATGGCACGGTGTTGATCGGCGGCGATTTCGATTCATTCGATGGCACGCCGATCGAAACCGTCGCCCGGCTGTTCCCTGACGGTGCCCTTGACCCCACGTTCGAAGGCGGCGCATCGCCAGGGGCGAATGCGAACGCAGTCCATACCATCGCGATCCAGCCGGACGGACGCTTGGTGGCCGGTGGTTCGTTCGGCGCCTACAAGGGATCGTACAGGGTCGGGTTGATGCGATTGCAGGCGGACGGTGCTGTTGACCCGAGCTACAACGAGCCGACCGCCAGCACCGGGATCGTGGGCGCCTGCGTTGTTCAGCCCGATGGGAAGTGCATCGTGAACGCCCGCAGGTACTTCGGGGCGGACCGGCAGGGCCTTCTCCGGATCCATGGTGACGGAAGCACGGATACGACCTTCCACCCACCGGTACTGCCCACCTCCCCTCTATACGACTTCCGCGACGGCTTGGTGCAGCCCGACGGCAGGATCGTACTTGCTGTAAGCGGATTCTACCACGATGGCGTGCTATATCAAGGCGCTGCGCGTTTTCTGCCGAACGGGGCGATCGACACCACGTTCCATGCGCTCGGGGAGGACTATGCGTTCAACGGTCCGGTCTACACGATCAGTAGGCAGACCGATGGCAAATTCATCATCGGTGGAGACCTCGGTTACAATAGTGGGGGGTTCGGCGGGAGCGATATTCCCTGGTTGGCGCGTGTGGACGGGGCTGGTGCTCTGGATACCACGTTCATCGGATTCGGCACCAACGAAGGCCCGGATGGAGCTGTGCTCCGTTCCGCGATCCAACCGGACGGACGGATCATCGTGCTTGGAACATTCACTCATATGGCGGGCATGGCTCGGAACGGCATTGCGCGCTTGAACAGCGACGGCTCGCTCGATGCCACCTTCGATCCCGGTTCCCATTTCACCGGGCCAGCTCTTTTGTCCGATCTGCTCGTTCTCCCGGACGGCAAGATCGTGCTTGTGGGCGGGTTCTCCGTGTTCGATGGGGTAGCTCGGAACAACATTCTTCGGCTGGGATCCGATGGCTCGCTCGACCTCACGTTCGATCCCGGCACAGGAACGGATCTTCCCATCAACTTCATCAAAGTCGATCCCGTCGGGGCATTGCTCATTGGCGGGGAGTTCACCACCTACAACGGTGTCGCCAGGAATTGGCTGGCCCGCTTGGCCGAAGACGGTGATTTGGACGTTGCCTTCGATACCGGGACGGGACCCTCAACGCCGTTGTTGATCCCGCCGTTGCCCACGATCACCGGACTGGGCATGCTGCCCGATGGCGACATGATCGTAACGGGTGCCTTCTGGTCGTGGAACGGCATTGGAAGGAACCGGATCGTGCGGTTGATCGGCGGCCTCAGCACCGGTCTGGGAGATCACGACCAAAACGGGGGCGGGGCTTCGACCACGTATGCTCCAGCCATGTTCGTTCCTCCGACCACCGAGGGTCTGCGCAACGTTCGCATCCTGGACGCGCAAGGGCGGTTGGTGCGGGAGGTCGATCCGCTTTCGATCCCCGCACACCCGACTTTTTCCGATCTCCCATCCGGGGTGTACTTCGTGTGGGCCACCTATGGCGATAGGTGCCACACCCACAGGATCGTTGTTCCCTGAGGGCATGTTCCCATTCCCTCAGCGACCCGATCCCTCATGACCTGACCTGCAACCGAACAGGCGCGAGGCCACGCGGAGAACACCTTTCCGCAGGGAATGGCGTGCGCGTGGAACGTCCATCACCTTCTCCGAATGATCCGCCGAGCGGTGCGTGCACACCTCGCGGATGGTCAAGGCTCGGCATCCACGAAATACATCTCCATCTCCCCCTTGCCCTTCGCCTGCATGTTGCCGCGCGGGGTGAAGATGAGACCCGGTTCGTCCTTTAGCAGCGCCCAGGCCGCTTCGCTGATGCCGCCGCATCCCATTTCACCGTTCTTCTCCGCGTACAGGTCATGCTATTGGACATGATCACGTGCCAAAGCCGTACTGATCGCCCCCATCAATTCCTCGCGTTTGAAGGGTTTCGGCACACAGCCGTCCATGCCTGCCCCCTTGCAACGCTCCAGTTCCTCCTTCATTACGTTGGCTGTCATGGCAATGATCGGTATGCGTGACCTGTCGCCGCCCAGCGCCTTGATCGTTCGCGAAGCGTCGTAGCCGTTCATCTCGGGCATCTGCACGTCCATGAGGATCACGTCGTACGCGTTGGCTTGCGCCATTTCCACGGCGATCCTCCCATTGGCCGCCACATCAACCTGCACGCCGGGGATCGCATCGGCCAGCTCATCCTGCGCCACCATGGCGTTGAAGTCGTTGTCCTCGGCAAGGAGGATGCGGAGGTCGCGGAGCTCCGATGGCGGCGATTGGCGCTTGGTGGATGACCCTGGGGAATCCGATGACGCGATCGTGTACGGGATCCTCACCGTGAAGGTGCTGCCCCTGCCTTGCTCGCTGCTCACCGTGATACCACCGCCCTGCAACTCGGCCAGCCGCTTGCTGATGGTGAGGCCCAGGCCGGTGCCGCCGTATTTGCGCGTGGTATCGCTGTAAGCCTGGGTGAACTCCTCGAAGATCCTGTCCAGCCGGTCCTGCGGGATGCCGATGCCGGTGTCGACCACGTCGACCACCAGCGTGCAACGCGCATCCTGCTTATCAGGCGCGGAGACCCGGATCATGACGCCACCCTTCTCTGTGAACTTCACTGCGTTGCCTGCCAGGTTCAACACGATCTGGTTCAGGCGCGTGGGATCGCCGAGCAGAGCGGGAGGAACCTCATCGGCGATCGAGAATTCCACCGAGAGGCCCTTCTCTTCCGCTTTGAAGCGGATGATGTCGCGCACGTTGCTGATGACCTGTCGTGGAGCGAAGGGCACCTTCTCCAGTTCGATCTTGCCCGCCTCGAGCTTGCTCAGGTCGAGGATGTCGTTGAGGATCACCAGCAGGTTCTCGCTGCTCTGCGCGATGGCGCTGAGGTATTTCTCCTGCTCGGGCGTGTGCGCGTTGCGCTTCAGGATACCGCTCATGCCCATGATGGCGTTCATCGGCGTGCGGATCTCGTGGCTCATGTTGGCCAGGAACTGCTGCTTGAACTTCTCGCTCTGCTCGGCGCGTTGGCGGGCCGCCTCAAGCTCCCTGTTGGCACGTTGCTTCTGGCGGTTGCTTCGGAGGATCAGAAAGATCGAGACACCCAGAAGCGCGATGAATATTCCGGCCGACATCATCAGCAATCGTTGCCGGGCGAGCTGGGCGTTCTTCCGTTCGATCTCGATCAGGTCCCGACGCCGTGCCAACTCCCCCTCATAGGCCGTCACAGCGATGCGATCGCCAAGGGCACGCAATGAATCGCTCGTCTGAATGTAGTCCGCGGACAAGGCGGCCGCGCTGACCATGTCCCCCCGATCACGGTATCGCGCGGCCAATACACGACGGTACTTCTGGACAAGTCGCAGATCCCCGGCCGTACGGGCTTTTGCCAGCGCCCTGCCCAGGCAGCTGTCCGCCCTGGCCGTGCTACCGATGGCGTTCGCGTAAAGGTGATCCGCATAGTCGAGTTCGCAAACACCGGAAGCCCAACTGATCGGCAGATCGACCGAGTCGCTCAGCGCATGGAGCTCCGCCAATTCCCTGGCTGCGTCGTCGAGGTGATGTGTCCATATGAGTGTTTGCACCAGACGGGCCTTGGTCGGGCCTACCCAAACGGGGCTTACTTCGGACCAGTAGGGTTTGGCTTGTTCGAAGTAGTTCAGTGCTTGCAGCGTGTCACCCGCCGCAAGGCTGAGGTCTCCCAAGCTCATATAAACGGCCAGCACGCTGTTCAACTCGCCTTTGGCGATGCTGCGCTTCAGGTTCGCCGTCAACAAAGGGATCGCGCGGTCAATGTTACCCCACGAGGCGTATGCCAGGCCGATCACATTATCCTCGGACACTGCGCTCTCGGGCTCGAACTCCTGGAAGACCTCTCTGGCACGTGTGTAATTCTCAATGGCCAGGGCGTACTGTTGATTGACGAGGTAATACCCCCCGAGCGCATGAAAACAGCTCGCTGTGTTCTCGTGCGGTCCGTCGCGCTCATAGCGTCGCAAGGCCTCTTCATAGTAAGCCTTGCGCTCCTGCTGCCAGCCGCCTGCTGTGAAGGAGTATCGCATCAGGTTCAGCGGGGAAAGGAATCCCTGCGGCACGTGCGCACGATCCAACAATGCGATACTCTCCTTGAAGGCGGAGATCGCAGCACGATGGTCGCCCTGATGGTGCAGCAGGATGGCTCGGACCACCGGTTCAAAAGCAAGTCCTTTGGCATAGTTCAGGGGCCGTGAACGCGCGACCGCCTCCCGTAGAAAGACGAGGCCCGACGTGTCCGCTCCGGATTCGTACCGCCTCATGCTCAATTCGATCAACAGGTCGATCCGGCCCGGGCCACCAGAAGTGCGGGCCAGCCGATCCAGCAGGGAATCCTGATCGGATCCCTGACCGAACGCCCCTGTGATCAGGAGCACTTGGACGAGGAAGAAGGAACGGATCCGTCGCATAGGTCAGGGGACAAAGAGGCCCTTGCTCATGGCGTATACCACCAGCCCGGCCGTGTTGCGCGCGCCGGTCTTCAGCAGGATGTTGTTGCGGTGACCTTCCACCGTGCGTGGGCTGAGGAAGAGCTTGCCGGCGATCTCCGTGGTGGTGAGCTCCTGGCAGATCAGACGCAGCACCTCCAGTTCGCGGTCGGTGAGCGGGTCCACATCATCGAAGGTGGGCTTCAACTTCTCCTTCTTCACCAGCCCGTGCAGCATCACGCGGCTCACCATCTCACTGAAGTGGTAGCCCGTTCTCGCCACGGCGCGGATGGCGTTCTCGATCTCATCCGGTTCAGCGGTCTTCAGCACGTAGCCGTTCGCGCCCAGTTCCATCAGGTGCACGATGAACCTCTCCTCGCCGTGCATGCTCAGTACGATCACCTTCACCTGCGGGTGCTCAGCCCGGATGCGCTCCATGGACCTCATGCCATCGAGCACGGGCATTTCCAGGTCCAGGAGCACGATGTCGACCGGGTTGTCGCGCAACGCGGTGAGCAATTCCTCCCCGTTGGAACATTCGAAGGTCACCTGCACGTCCGGCATGTCGCGCAGCAGCATGGCCAGTCCGCGGCGGAACATCACCTGATCGTCCGCGAGCGCGAGGTTGATCATGGCCCGAAGGTCGTACAGGTGGGAATACCCGTACCCCGTATTTCCACCTGTTCCGAATTTCCCGTGCATCCACGCTGGCGGGAACCTGCGTTGCACGGGCACTTTTGTCCCGTCGGTCGGCCATCCATGCCAACCGGCCCGACCCATGAAGAACCCGATCCTCCTCACAGCCATGAACACGATGCTCGCCAGCGCACTCAACGCACAGCCCCCCATGACACAGACCACGAACTGGCTTGGCGCGAGCCGCGAAGCCCTGGGCCCCGGTACCGCGGCCAACTGGCTGCTTGACCTTGATGCGGATGGGATCGAGGTCTACGTTACGCAGGACCATGCACTGGTGCTGGTGGACCGCACGCCCATCGTGCAGGAGGGCAACGCAGCCTTCTTGCGCAAGGGCGTTCTGGGGCTCGGCGGAACCCGGCTGAGCCTCATTGGAGAAGTGAAGAGCGTGGATGAGAACGTGGTGCGCGGTACTTACAGCGGCCTGCTCGGTGGCACCGCCGTGCTGATGGATCAATACGTTCAGCTGCGCAACGGTGTTCCGGTCGCCATTGTGCGGGTGATCAGCCGGGTGAACGGTTCGGCTCCGGAGAACACGTCCGACCTGGAAGACCTGGCCTTGGGGTTGTTCCACACCACGGTCGATGGAACACCGGCCCCTGTGCTGACCAAGAAATGATCCTTCTCCCTCTAATCGCCATGGCCGGGCCGCGCACGCAGCTCGGCCATGACCTTTTCGTTCAGGACCGTTGCTTCCTTCACCAGCGCATGGCATGCCGAAGCACCTTCGCCGCGGGCCTTCTCTTCCAGCGTGGTGAGCAGGTCGAAAAGCTTCTGCGCGCCCATATAGTTCACCTGCGGGCGGGCGCTGTGCGCGGCCACGGCGAGCGCCTCTCCATCCTGTGCGGCCAGGGCATCGCCCATCCTCGCGAACAGCCCCGGTGCACCCTCCAGGTACATCCGGAGGTACTTCTCCATGCGCGCACGGTCGCCCTTGCAGAAGCGTTCGAGGTAGGCCAGGTCCGAGAGCGGTGCGTCCATGCCACCAAAATAGAGGAAGCGTACGCCTCGATTACCTTGGCCGGGCAACCTGATGCCATGGCCCGTAAGATCTTCATCGTGGACGACGACGTGGTGCTCGCCACCATGCTCGCCGATCACTTGCGCACCTCCTTTCCCCACGCCGTGGAGGTATTCCACACGGGCGAAGATTGCCTGGCGCATTTGAGCGAACATCCCGACCTGGTGATCCTGGACCATCACCTGAACAACGTGGTGAAGAACGCCGCCGATGGACTGCGGATCCTACAGTTGATCAAGAAGCTCGACCGTAAGGTGCACGTGATCATGCTCAGTAGCCAATCCCACTATGGCATCGCGCTGCAGACCGTGCAACAGGGCGCCGAGCGATACGTGATAAAGGGCAAGGACCAGTTCGACGAGATCGACCGGATCGTGCAGGAGGTGCTGGGCTGAGGTCGGCTTCCCGTTCACATGAGCCTCATGTGCGCGGCAGGTCAAACCTTCCGTTCCACGAAGTACATCTCCATCTCCCCCTTGCCCTTCGCCTGCACCTTGCCGCGTGGAGTGAACGTGAATGCGGGTGAATGGTGAACGGGAGTTGGTGAAAGGGAGTTCCCTCCTGCTCCATTCGCCGTTCGCCCCCCACCATTCACCAAGCGGTACGTCGCCTCGCTGATGTTCACCCGGCCCACCTCGCCACTGCTTTCCATTCGCGCCCCCATGTTCACCATATCACCCACTGGCAAGTCCATCACCTTCTCCTTGCAGTCCTCGAAGCGGCAGGTGTTGAACTTACCGGCGATGGTGGGCGTGCTGCGCGCATCTCCGATATATGCCTACCGGGCATGTTGGTCCCTTGTATCGGCAACCCATTGGAGGCTTGGGAGTGCCCTGCGCGAGGGAGAATGACCCATGCCGATCAAACTTCCCGTGTACACATGGTCAAAGTCCATGGCGGAACAAGCCGTTCATATGCACCACAGCCTTGGCCTTTTCATGGTCTGCATTGCCGGTACAGCGGCCGCGCAACTGCCTCCCGTAGCGCAGGCTTTGTACGACGAAGCCGTGTTGGCCGCACCCCTTAGGGTCCAATACGCCATCAACAACAACGCGCAGATCATCGCCACACCGGACAGCAATTCCTTCATCGTCCAGTGGTTCCCCGTCGGCGCCGATCCGGCGATCGGCCCGCTCATCGTCACGCTGCACGGCAGCAACTCCTATGCGTTCGACGAGTT
>CAZFAW010000096.1:2226-8342 GCA_964517015.1 uncultured Chryseobacterium sp. | reverse complement strand
CCGACATCACGCGCTCCTGGTCGAAGCTCAATTGCACGATGTTCTCCAGGAGCTGCCGCAATGCGTCCATGTCCTCTTCCTGCTGCTCCTGTTGGGCGTTCTGCATACCGCTCTTCATCTGGAAGGCCAGCTGTTCCATCTGCTCGGCCGCGCTTTTCTGGCTTTGGCCGGCCTTCTGGTTCTGTTTCTTCTCCAGCGCATCGCTGCTTTTCTGCTGCTCCTGTTGGATGCCCTCCTCCTTCTGTTGCGTGTCGGGCAGGTCCATGGGCTTCTCGAGCTCCTGGTTCTTCTTCTCGAGCTCGTCCATCTGTTCACGGATGTCCTCGAAGGCCTTGTTCAACGAATCCTGTTGCTGGCGCAGGTCCGGATCGTCGCTCTTGGTGTCCTCGGTCCGTTCGCCCAGTTCGCGTTGTTCCTGGGCGAGCTTTTCCAATTGTTCCGCGATGTCCTGCGCCTTCTGCTCGACCTCCATCTGCTTGAACATCTCGAGGGAGCGGTCGAGCTCCTTTTCGATGTCCTCCTGGCCCAGTTTCATGTCCTCCATCTGCTGCTGGAGCTTCTCCTTGTCCAACTTGTCCAGCATTTCCTGCACCTGCCGGTAGAGCTCCTTCATCTCCTCGCTCAACACGTTCTCGAAAAGCTCCTGCACCTGTTGCTGCTTTTCCAGCAGGCGCTCGTCCATCTGGCGGAATTCCTGTTGTTGTTGCTGGCTCTGGCGCAGCTCCTGCGTGGTCTTCTCGATGCGCTGCTGCAGTTCTTTCTGCCGGTCGAGCACGTTCTGTAGCTTCTGTTGGTCCTGGAAGTTCAGGTCCTTTTTGTCCTGCATCTCACGGCGCAGCTTGTCCAGGACGTGCTGCAGCTCCCGGGCTTCCTGGATGCCTTGCTGCAGCTGTTCCTTGATCGATCCGGCACTGCGTTCCTGTTCCTCCGCGAGCGCCTTCAAGGTGGGTACCTCGAACACACGGGCGGCGCTGCGCGTGCTCTTGCTCCCGTTCACCCCGTCGTTGTCCCACACCTCGAACCAGTATTCCAGCCGGTCGCCCGGAACGATGGTGAGGTCGCGCAGGTCCCACGCATGGAAGACGGTCTGGCGGGTGTTCCCGGGATCGACGGCGAGTTCAATGGTCCGTTCGCGCAGGTCCGCCGCCACGCTGTCGCCACCGGTGGTGAAGCGATAGTGGAACACCATGCGCTTGAATCCATGGTCATCGCCGATATCGCTGCGGAAGTAGCGCTGGCGGGGCGAGAGGCTGTCGGCCTTCTCCTCGAGCGCGATGGTGGGGTAGAGGTCGGGGACCACCTCGATCCGATATTGCAGCACAGGGGGCGCACCGGGGATCGCGCCGGCGGCCGCGTTCGCCGGGCGCATGCCGTAGGTGCGGCTCTGAAGGAAACGTCGCACCGCACTGAACCGGTCCGTGGCCTGCGGCAGGAGCACCAGCGTGGTGTCGTCGAAGACCAGGTCGAGGCGATCGCTGCTGCGGGTGTTCGCGGTCCACGTGATGCGGGTGCCCGCGGGAACGGTGACATCGCCGGTGTTGCGTGTGGTTGCATTCTCCATGCCCAGATAGGCCGGGTATTGCATGGACATGCTGAAGTCCTGCAGCATGGGGTTGGGCACGGTGTTCAGCGTGTATTCCTCCGAGCGGGATCCGTCCGCCTCGAAACGGAACACGATGGGGGCTTGCACATTTCGGAACCGATGGGCGAACCGCACGGCGTTCTCCTTCACGAGCGGCACTTCATGGCCTTCGTACAGGATGGACACCTGTTGTGGCACCACCGCGCCATCGAGTTGTACCATCAATTCGAAATCCTCCGATTCTGGCACCTGCAAGGGATCGTTCAGCACCACGAAACGGAACGGCGCCTCAGGTACGAATTCGCGCCCGTGGCGAAGCAGCCGCTGCGTGGGATCGGTGATCAGACTGGGCGCGGCGAAGAGCAGGATCGCCAACACCAGCAGCGGTGGAAGTGCGTACCGCAGGTAGCGCCGGTTGCGGCCCAGGTCGATGGCCGCGGAGAAGGACACCGGGGAGAGTTCCCTCGAGCGTTGGGCGATGCTGGCCTCGATCAATTCGCGCTGTGCAGCCGATGCGGCCAACTCGCGCAACTGGAGGGTGTTCAACAACTTATCGCGCACCTCGGCGAAGTGAAGCCCGATGATGCGCGCAGCTTCCTCGTGGCTGATCACCTGACCCAGCCGGAACAGCTTCACCAACGGGATGACCATGAACCTGACCACGACGAACACGGCGGCCGCGATCACCGACCAGAAGAGCGCCGTGCGAGCCGTGCTTCCGAACCGCCCCACGTATTCCAGGAGCGCTGCACCGAGGTAGAAGCCCCCCAGGAGCCCGATGGTATACAGCGCCCCACGGATCAATCGGTCCTTGTAGTACTTGCGCGTGAACGCGTCCAGCTTTTGGATCAGCAGGTCGTAGTCGCTGTGCATGGTCGAACGGTCCAATGGCGGCGGGAACGGCGGGTGTACAAAGGTAGAGGGACGGGCTCCCCGGCCCGTGCTTCGGTACGCGTGAACGGGTCGGCCGGTTCAAATGGGAACGGAACCTGCCCGTCCGGCCACCTTGCGTTGATGGCCTGCGATCGGCACCACGGACCTCCGGACCGGGGGCTCGTGGGAAGTTCGATGCGTTGGGCGCGAACTCGTGCGCGTGCTTACGGCGCACCGGAACATATCACCCGGTCAACCGCTTCAGCACTTTTTCGAGCCGCTTGCGCTTGGCAGGCGCTTCGACACCGACGAGGCGATCGCCCAGCAGCGCTGCAAGCCGTGCTGCTTCGGGACCAGTGACCACGGTGGCCACCAATTCCGCATACATGGGCAATTGGTTCACCGGGCAGGTGCGTATTTGTTCATGCAACAGGGGCATCACCGTGCGTGCGTATGCCGCACCGCCGGCCAGCTTCACCATGGCCTTCACCGCGTGATCGCGGGTAATGACCGTGCCCTTGTCCACAGCGGCCATGATCTGCGGCAGGATGCGGAAGACCGCTTCAGGGCGGCAACCGGCAATGGCATCGATGGCGCACATGGCGCCCCACACCATCCGGTTGTCCGGACTGGTCAGGAGGTTCTTGAACTGGGCGATATACGGCGCGATCATCTCCGGTGTGCGCGCCCCTACTTCGTACAAGGTCTTCAAGGCATCGCTTTTCAACGCCTTGTTCCTTCCGTTCAACAGGTCCACGAGCGTGCGCACGCCGTCGGCGTCCTTTTGCGCCACCAGCACTTCCGCGAGCGCGATGTTCGGGCGCTCGTCGTTCCTTCCGAGGGAAGCAGCCAGTTGGGAGAGGACATCCATCCGCGGATGAAGGTCCGCATTTTCCGGAGCACCTAGGCGTGCCTTATCCGGGATCCCGCCTTCTTCTTCGCCGCCTTCGGCGGCAGCGTGCCCACGTATGCCAACGAGAGGCGCACCCATTCGTCCAAAGCCGCCTTCGTGGCCACAGCTTCGGCATCCACGAACAGGAAACCACGCATGTTCTTGTGACCGAAGGTCATGGGTTTGGCGCCTTTCCAGGCCATCACCTCTTCATGTCGTGCGCCATCGAAGCGCACCATGAGGTCTCCCTTGTTGGTGATGCCCAGGCTCATGTTCCCCTGGACCATGAACGCCACGCCTCCGAACATTCGTTTGGGCTCCGGGTTTACGCCGTGCGCCTTCAGCGCGGTTGCGATGCGTGCCTCGAACAACGGGTCGTGCGGCATGAAGGAGCGGTTGCCGCCAAGGTAGGCCTACTTCCTCGCCGTGTACTGCGTGGTGTTCGGATGGAATGTGCGCCAGGAATGCCAGAATTCCTGGTATGCCGGCTCGGGCTTCAATTGCATGGAGGCCACCGCCATGCGTGCGCCGGTGAGCGGGTCCTCCACGAAAACGGTATCGGCCACCTCGGAATAGGCCGCGAAGCCCGAGGCTCCTTGCGCCACCAGCAGGACGGGTGTTCGGTCCAGCGTATCGCGCAGGGTGTCCAGGCGCTGGAGGTCGTTCCAGTCGTACGCGCGGGCCGAACCGTTCCGCTCGATCCCCACCACCCAGCTCTTGGGCTCCCAGCTCGCAGGATCGCGGCGCTCCAATCCACTGTCGATCGTTCCGTCATCGAACCCTTTAAGGCCGGCATAGTGCTCGGTGAAGGCGCTGTCCGGACGCAACACGATGCCGTTCGGGTAACGCTCGGCGAACGCCTTCAGGGTCAACTGGTGGCTCTCCACTTCCGGGAGCCGCTGTCCGCGCATCGGGCCTTCAATGCACTCGCCGCTCACCTGGCGCCACCAGCTGCCGGTGGTACGGTCCTCGAACATCGCGTTGAAATGGTCCATACCCACCAATCGAAAGGTTTCCAGGCGTCCGTTCACCACAGGCTCCCAGGCACGGCCTGTGCGGCACACCGTGCAATAGGTGATCAGTACCGGCAGTCCACCGATCGTGTCGTGCACCTGGTGGTGATAGCCGATGAGCTCGATCGGGTACGCACGTGCGTCGCCGTTCATCTCCACGGCGATCACAAGGGAGCGGGCCGTACTGTCGGTGATCACCGGAGGGGCGAAAGCCTTTGTCTTCGGCGGGTAGAACATCTTGTCCGCCATGAACACGAGGTTGAACGCGCCGACGAACAGCGCACAGAACACCACAAGCGCGGCAACCGCGATGCGCGCCCCCCGTTTCCCGTTCCGCCAGTAGTGAAGGAACGGACCGACCAGGGCGAGCAGCCCTGCAAGACGGAACCACCGGATGTTGCGGTGCAACCAGTACGCGGCATCCACTTGATGCAAGTCCGTGGGCATGTTCTCCTGGCTGCCGGGGAAAGGCATGATGTAGAAGACCCGCAAGAATTCGGGCACGAGCAACAGGAGGATCCCGAGAGCGAAAAGGAGGACGCGCATGGGCGGAATTTGAGGCGAGGCGCCGAGCGCGCCGCGCTCCTCCATGCAAGAGGGGCATGGTCCGGTGCCGATGCGGGCGCCGATCACGTGTGCGGATACCTTCGCAACCCTTCCGAAGAGCCATGTCCGTTCGTGTCCGATTCGCACCAAGCCCCACAGGCCCCCTGCACATGGGTGGCGTGCGCACCGCGCTGTACAACTTCCTGTTCGCCCGAAAGCACGGGGGCCGGTTCCTGTTGCGCGTCGAAGACACCGATCAGCAGCGGTTCGTTCCAGGGGCCGAGGAGTACATACGCGCTTCACTGGACTGGTGCGGCCTTACCCCCGATGAGAGCCCCTGGGTGGGCGGCCCCGACGGGCCCTACCGGCAAAGCGAGCGCAAGGCCATGTACCAGCGCTACGCCGATGAACTCATCGCCAAGGACAAGGCCTACCATGCGTTCGACACGCCGGACGAGTTGGAAGCCATGCGGCAACGCCTGCAGGCGGCCGGGGTAGCGGCGCCCGCCTACAACGCCGTGACGCGCGAGCACATGAGGAATTCGCTCACCTTGAGCGCGGATGAGGTGAAGGCGCGGCTGGCCAATGGAGAGCCGCATGTGGTGCGATTGAAGGTGCCCCGCCAGCACGAAGTGCGCTTCGAGGACCGGATCCGCGGCTGGGTGAACGTGCACAGCGCCAACATCGACGACAAGGTGCTGTTCAAGAGCGACGGCATGCCCACCTACCACCTCGCCAACATCGTCGACGACCATTTGATGCGGATCACGCACGTGATCCGAGGTGAGGAATGGCTGCCCAGTGCGCCGCTGCACGTGCTCCTTTACGAAGCCTTCGGCTGGGAGCGCCCGGAATTCGCCCACCTGCCCCTGATCCTGAAACCCGACGGGAACGGCAAGCTCAGCAAGCGCGATGGCGACCGGCTGGGCTTTCCCGTGTTCCCATTGAACTGGACCGATCCCACCAGCGGCGAGCAGAGCAGCGGCTATCGCGAACGGGGCTACTATCCGGAAGCCTTCGTGAACATGCTGGCCCTATTGGGATGGAACCCCGGCACCGAGCAGGAGATCTTCACACTGGAAGAGCTCACCCACCTGTTCGACCTGGATCGCGTGCACAAGGGCGGAGCACGCTTCGATCCGGAGAAGACCAAGTGGTTCAACCAGCATTACCTGCGCCAGCGACCGGATGCGGAACTGGGCGCCGCACT
>CAZFAW010000096.1:0-2126 GCA_964517015.1 uncultured Chryseobacterium sp. | reverse complement strand
TTGAAGGTGGGCCAGTTGATGCCGCTGTACCGATTGTTCGTGGCCGGCCGCATGCAGGGTCCCGGCATGTTCGATGTGAGCGCGTTGTTGGGCAGGGACGAAGTGATCGCACGGTTGACGGCGGGCCTTGAACGGTGCAGTACATGGGCCTGATCGAAGTGAACGGGATCAAGGTGTACGCCTACCACGGCTGCCTTACCGAGGAGGGCCGGATCGGCGGCCACTACAACGTGGACGTTTCGATCGACGGCGATTTTTCGCGCGCCGAAGCCAGCGATCGCCTGGCCGACACCATCGATTATTCCAGGGTCACGGCCATTGTCAAGGAGCAGATGGCGCAACGGGCGCACCTCGTTGAGCATGTCTGCCGCCGGATCATCGATGCATTGAAGGCCGAATGGCCCGGAACTGCGAAGTGGCGGGTGCGGCTCACCAAGCAGCATCCGCCCGTGGCCGGCGCCGTGGACCACGTGGTCTACGCACTGGAGGGCTAGGACGATCCGCCTATCTTCGCCGCCCCTCAGGGTCACGTGGCCGAGTGGCTAGGCAGAGGTCTGCAAAACCTCGTACAGCGGTTCGACTCCGCTCGTGACCTCGGAGAAGTCCCCCGTTCCCCGGGGGACTTCGTGTTCAATGCCCCCTTACTTTGCACATACCGATCTACCGCGGTCGGCGTTGAGAGCAGCGTGTTCCGGAACCCCATGATAAAGCCATTGCTCAGCCTCCTGGCCACGGTTGCCGTGTGCGGGCACGCGCACGCGCAGACCCGGATCGGCCAATGGCGGGACCACCTGCCCTATCGCAAGGCCATCGCCGTGGCCGAAGCCACGGACGATCGGGTATTCTGCGCCACGCGGGCAGGGCTGTTCAAGTACGATCCCTTCAGCGCGGAGATCGACAAGTACACCAAGGTGAACGCCTTGAACGACGTGAACATCAGCACCATCGCCTGGTGCGCGGCGCTCCAACGGCTGGTGGTGGGGTACGACAACGGGAACATCGATCTTGTGGGCGACAACGATGCGGTGAACCTCGGGGATATCCGGCGCAGTTCGCTGATCGGCGACAAGAGCATCAATCAAGTGGTGTTCGACGGCACCACGGGGTACTTCAGTTGCGGGTTCGGCATCGTGGTGGCCGACCTTTCGGTGCCCGAGATCCTGGAAACCTGGCTCATCGGACCGGGAGGCACGCAGCTAGCGGTGAACGGCATCTGTTTCCTGGGCGATTCGGTGCACGCGGCCACGAACGAGGGCGTCTATTCCGCCTTGCGGTCCGATCCCAATCTCGCAGCCTTCACCAGTTGGCACAAGCACACCGAGCTTCCCAACCCCAATGGCCGGTTCAACGCCCTTGCAGCGTTCAACGGGAAGCTCTTCGTGAACTACCGCCACCCCGTGCTCGAAGAGGCCGACACGATGTACATCCAGGACGGGGGCTGGCAGCGGTTCTCCGCACTCTATGGCCGGCGAAACAATTCCCTAGCACCCACGGCCGACGGAGAACTGCTCGTGATCGCGCACAAGTTCGACATCCATGAGTACGACCCGGCACTGGTCGAGGTCGGCTTCTACTACGACTACGCCGGCGACTTCATGCAGCCCGTGCAGGCCCTGCGATCCGGGAACGGATGGGTCTGGGTGGCCGACACGGACACCGGACTGCGGCGCACGGGAAGCAACATGCGCGTGGAGCCTAACGGCCCCAGCACGGTGAATGCGATCAAGATGGACATGGCCAATGGTGGCTTGTATTGCGCCACCGGCGGTGTGGCCACCAACTGGACCAACAGCTTCCTGAAGGAAGGCGTGCAGAGCTTCGTGAGCGGATCCTGGTACAGCACCGACAAGACGACCGATGCGCTCATGGCCTCGGGCGCGAACGCCTTCGGCGGAACGGTGAACGACATCATGGCCGTGGCGGTGGACCCGCTGGATCCCACCCACGCCTATGCAGGGAGCTGGGACGACGGATTGATCGAGATCCGTGACCGCCATGTGACACAGATCTACAATGCCGACAACAGCTCGCTGCTCAACGAGTCGGGTTCAACGGAGCCGAAGGTGAACGTGGCCGGACTGGACCACGACATCTATCGCAACCTCTGGATCACCAACGCGAACACC
>CAZFAW010000095.1:0-8363 GCA_964517015.1 uncultured Chryseobacterium sp. | reverse complement strand
GATGGATGCGAAGGGCGTGGAGCACAACCTGCAGTTCGCCCTGCAGAACGAATGGATCGTGGACATCGGGAGCTTCCATGCGGAGAAGCCCAGCAGTTTGTTCATCGAAGCGCTGGAGCCGAGCGTGGTGGTGTGCATCGAGCATGCTGACCTGCTGCGCCTCTACACCGCGCACCCCAAGTTCGATCGGAACTTCCGGGTGATCATCGAAGACCAGTTCGTGGAGCTGCAGCAGCGCATGCTCCGTCGCAATGCGTCCAGCGCGGAACAACGCTACGCCCATTTCGTGGAGCAGCACCCGCAGCTGGCCGCACGCGTTCCGAACGTACACATCGCCTCCTACCTGGGCGTGACGCCCGAGTTCCTGAGCCGCCTTCGCGCCAAGACCAGCAAGGGGCGCTGAACCCTTGATCTGGATCAAGGTCACTTCTTGATCACGGCCATGGGCCGGACCGCGCGACCCAAGGAACCTTTGCCCCGCAAGCATGACGAACTATGAAACACAACCACCTCCTCGCCCTGCCGTTCGCGCTGCTGCTCGGCTGCCAGGCTGCCGAACACAAGACCACCGAACCCGATAACACCACCACGACCATGAACACCGCCAACGACCAGAACGCTATCAAGGAACTGCTCTTCGCTTACCGCGATGCGCTGAACGCTTCCAGCACGGACAAGGTGATCCCCTTGTACACCACCGATGGCGTCTTCATGCCCACCGGCTTTCCCACGTCGGTGGGGTCGGAGCAGGTGCGGCAGGCCTATGATGGCGTGTTCTCCATGATCAAGCTGAACATCGAATTCTTCATCGACGAAGTGCAGATCGATGGCGACCATGCCTTCGCCCGCACGACCTCGCGTGGAACAACGCTGATCCATGCCACGGGTGCCACCGTACCGGAGGAGAACCGGGAGCTGTTCGTGCTTCAGCGCACCGACGGCGGCTGGAAGATCGCGCGGTACATGTTCAACAAGATGAAGTGAGCGCGACCTGTCACGCGTTCGAGTGCATCGCCATTTGGTTCCCTTCGGTGTCCACGAAGAAGGCCATGAAACCGTTCGGGCCGATGCCGGTCTTGGGCATGGTCACTTTGCCGCCGGCCTTTTCCACGCGGCCCAAGGCATCGCTCAGGTCGGGATCCGCGTTCAGGTAGATCACGCAGCCGCTCATGCTGGGTTTGTGCATATCGCTTTGCGTGATGCTTCCGTTGGCCTTGCCACTTCCACCTTCCATGGGGAACATCGCGGACTTCATCGGGCCCATCTCCATCTCCTCCATGGCGATGTTGAACACGGTCTCGTAGAACTTCTTGGCGCGCTTGATGTCCGTTGCCGGGATCTCGAACCAGTTGAGGCTGTTGGTCTTGCTGTTCATGTGAGTTGGTTTTACAGTGTGTGAGTGGTTCTTTATGCGTTGCGTTCCACGTGGGCTTTCAGCCCTGCGAAGAACTTGTGTATGCCTGCGGAGGTCTGCTTCCGGATCATCAAGCGGTCCATCAACTTGCCCAGGAGGCCGAACTTGACCGTGTATTCCATCACCTGCTCCACTTCGGTACCGTCGGGTGTCGGCTTGAAGCGATAGCTGTGACGCAGACCGTGGATGGGGAAGGAGCAATCCGTCAGTTGGTAGCACAGCGCCTGGCCCGGCTCGAATGCCGTGACCTTCTCCTCGAACCAGTTCTTGCCGTCGCGCATGAGCACCTTGCGCGCCGCACCCACACCGCTTCGTTGTGCGGAGATGATGGTCGACTTCTTCACGGTCGGGTCGTACTGGTCCAGTTCCTCCAGGTTGGACAGTACCGACCAGAGCTCCTGCACGCTGGCGTTGACGGTGATGCGATTGGTCAGGGTGGTCATAGTGGTTCGTGACTTGCTGTCTGCTTGCGGAGGGCAAAGGTGATCAAATACTTCTAAAAGGAAAGTAAAACGATATCCGGTCTATCTTCGCGGCATGGAAAGGACTGTCCCGTTGCCCGGCCGAACGGGTCTTGAGCGGACAGGGTCCAACAGTTGAATGGAGCACGGAACACATTGTCCCATCGCGTTCGGGCTGAACCACTTCGGCGACCGTTGGACCCTGCTCATCATCCGCGACCTGCTCTTCAAGGGCAAACGTCAGTACCGCGAGTTCCTGGAAAGCGGCGAAGGCATTGCTACGGCCGTGCTTGCCGATCGCTTGAAGAAGTTGGAAGGGGCGGGTATCGTTACGGCCACTGCGGGCGAGGGCCGCGGCAACCCACGGTATTATGCGCTCACCCCACGCGGTAAGGACCTCCTGCCCGTGATGCTGGAGATGATCCTGTGGAGCGCGAAGCATGATCCTGGCACGCGGGCCCCCTCTTCGTTCGTGAAGAAGACCCGCAAGGCGATCGCCAGCCAGGGACGCGAGGCCTATTTCGCCGAGTTGCTGAAGGGCCTGCCTTAAGGACCGTCCGCAACGGAGGCCCGGCGCCTTACTTCTTATTTCCCGCCTTCTTGTTCCCGGCGATCGCGAACTCTACCCATTCGCTCAGGCCTTTGGCGGTCTTCGTGGCTTCGGGTCCTACCAGCAGCCAGCCCTTCATCGGCCTGCCGCCTGACAGGTCGAAGACGCGCACGCCTTTCTTCTTCAAGAGCGCATCCGTTTCCTCCTTCTCGCAGCGGATGATCAGGTCGTCCTTGTCCACGCCGATCAGCATCCGGTCGTTCGCCATGAAGGCGATGCCGCCGAACATCTTTTTCTCGGTCACGCCCTTCACCCCGGTGATCGCCTGCCGCACCAGCTCGGCGAGGTCAGCATTGTAGGCCATGGGTCAGGCTTTGGTGAGGGTGCTGATGTTCTGCAGGATGGTGGCCTGTGCCTTGCCGATCATGCGGCGCATCACTAGCGCGTTCATCACGCGGGCCATCAGGTTCACTGGTGCGTAATGGGTTTCGCTCACCACGCGTGTTCGCTGGTCATCAAGTCGTTCAAGGTTGAAGACGAAGCGCGTGCCGTTCAGCATCTTCTTCATGCCCATCGTGTCGTCCTCGATCGTCCACACCGTGCGCTTGTTCGGCTCCAGCTCGATGAGGCGCTCCGTCATCGTGCCCTTGCGTCCGCCGTTCACGATCTCGCAGGTCCGTGTGGCGTTCAGTCGGTCCATGGTGCCAGTCGCTTTCACCACGCCGGGATTCACTTTGTGCAGCAGGTCGATGTCGGTGATCACGGACCAGATCCGGTCCACCGGCGCATCGATCACCGCTTCGTTGCGCGCTTGGAGTTTGCTCATGTGGGTAAGTCTTGGGAACAAACGTACAAGAACACTTGCATTATGCAAGTGAAAGGAGATCTTTGCCTGCGTGAAGCCGATCAAGAAGCGTTCGTTGTGTCCGGTCAGCTCGGCACTGGACATCATCGGCGATAAGTGGAGCCTGCTGATCGTGCGCGACCTCGTGTTCGAGGGGAAGAACACCTACGGCCAGTACCTCCGCGGGGAAGAAGGCATCGCTACGAACATCCTGGCCGACCGGCTGGAGTGGCTGGAGCAGGCGGGCATCATCAAGCGTTTTCCCCATCCGGACGGACGCACCAAGTCAACGTTCAAACTGACCGCCATGGGTGCCGACCTCATTCCACTGATCGTGGACATGGTGGTTTGGAGCGACAAGCATTTGGAGATCTCTCGGCAGGCCAAGCAAATGGCCAAGGCCATCCGAGCGGATCGCGATGCGGTCATTTCCATGCTGCGCGCCAAGGCCGGTGGTTGAATGCTCCCTGTTGTAGTTTGTGCACCACATGATGAAAGTTCCGCTATCCACAGCGTTCATTGCCGGGCCGGCCAAAGGCAGGGCGTTCGAGGAACTTGCGCGCATGGACCCGACCGGTGCGCCATACTTCCATCCGTGCCCATGCGTTCACTAACGACCATGCCGCGGGCATCAACGTTCATCGCTTCGCTTGTGTTGGGCATTTGCGCAACGACCGCCGGTCCTTCGCCGGTCGGTTGTACGGACGGAAAATGCCTGCGCAATTGGTTCAAAGCGGTGATGGCACATGACCTTGAGGTCGTGGACAGCCTCTTGCAAGCAGGGGTGAACGTGGATGTGCAGGACCGCGATGGTCAGACCGCGCTGATGTACGCCACGGCGGTGGAATGGCGCGATCGCCGGATCGCAGAGCGGTTGCTGGCGGCCGGTGCGAACGTGAACGTGATGGGTCGTCATGGCTCCACGGCCTTGCGCAACACCATCGGCATCGGTGGTGCGGGCCAGGACACCGTCCTGTTCCGTCTTCTGCTCGAACACGGAATCGATGCGAATGCCAGCTGCGCCGAATGCTGCGACCGCACTGCCTTCCTCCACACCTGCATGTGGGGCACGCCCGCCATGGTAAGCGCGATGCTTGCGAAGGGGGCGCATGTGAACGCCGTGGACTGTGAAGGGCGCGATGCGCTGATGCATGCCGTTGAAGGCCGTAATGCCCCTGTAGTGCGCCTGTTGCTTGACACAGGAGCGGATGCAGGCGCCGTGGATGGGATGGGCCGGAGCGTGCTCGAGCATGCGAAGCGTGTCGGCGACGAAACCATCCTGGGCATGTTGAAGTCGGCTGGAGCACCGGAGAGCAGGCTCGCCGCTCCTGCGGACGGCTTGTACGGTATGGGTAGGTTCACGGTAAGCGCCGGGGAGGAGTTCCTTCGTGCTGTGGCGCGTATGGATACCGTCTCCCGGATCTCCATCATCGATTGCCGCCGGGACAGGAATGAATACCAGGTGAACCGCCGCTGGGTCTTTGCGGACACCCTACAGGTGGAGCATCCGAACCTGGTCAATTACGTGACGTTGAGCGAGCAATTGCAAGTTGAACCAGCAGCGTTGTTGGCCGCAATTCGCGCGTTCGATGCGATGAAGGTGAATGAGTACCACCGCATGGACGGCTACGTCTACTTGAAGGTCGCTGTTGGATTCACCAGTGAGCTCGGGTACGTACATGTCTTGGAAACCAGCGGCCAACTCGGCACCAAGTTGCCCTATTCCGGTGCATGCCTGCTACTGAAGCGTGATCTGGGCCAGGGATGGTTCGAAGTCGAAGGCGATGCCTGTGGACCTTAGTGGCTAACACGATATGAACAAGGTAAGCCTGTCGCTTCACCTCATACCGCATCGCCATCGCTCCCGAGCCGAACTCCTCCCGGCCGATGAGCTTCAGGTCCACCATCATGGAAAGTCCCGCGAACAAGGTGGGGCCGCGACCGGTGATACGTGGATGCAATACGATCTGGTACTCATCGATCATACGGTCTCGCCAATGTACTCGGCGGTGGTCTCGAACACGAACGGCTCATTCCGGCCCACACGCTCGTTCTCGAACTGGACGATGCCCTTTCCGCGAACGCGGTAGCCCTCACCTTCCTTAACGAGATTGAGTTCAGTGATCTCGGTCCAGTTGTGCGCGCTGCCGATGTAGATGGACGCTTCGACATCCGGTGTAACACCCATGGCGATGGTCACACCATCGAGGTCGCCCGGGTCCACGATCCCGAGGTTGATCCAATCGATCACAAGTTCCGTGTGTTCGGGCTGTTGCACGTATTCCAAGCCGGAGTCGAAGGGCTCGATGGGGATCACGATACGGTGAAAGCGTGTTCGCTTCAATCCAATATGCTCGTTCTCGAACCAGTAGTGCTCGATCCGACCGGGCAACAGGCGGGCTTTTTGCTGTAAGCTGATGGTCGGCAGATCCTCCATGGATGCTCGCGCAGCCTACTTCGGCTCCCACAACTCGATCTTGTTCCCCTCCGGATCGTACACCCACGCGAAGCGCCCATAGTCCTGGTCATCGCGCTTGGGGTCGATGCGCACACCGGCGGCTTCGAGCTTTTGCAGCAGGCCATCGATGTCCTGCACGCGCAGGTTCAGCATGAACTGCTGCTTGTCGTTGCCGAAGTAGTCGCTGTCGCGCTTGAAGGGCGAGAACACGGTGGGCCCGGCGTCCTGCTGCCACACCCAGCCATGCTCCTGGTCGTTGATGCCGAAGTGGTCGTTGTACCACTTGGCAAGGGCCTTGTGGTCGTTGGCGCGGAAGAAGAATCCGCCGATACCGGTGACGTGTCGGGACATGGGTGTGGGGTGTCGTGCCAAGGTAAGCGAACACGGGCGTGGGCCTGAACGGTCCCGTCCGCCCGTTCCTCAACGGATGGTCACCGCGCGGCGCGGCGGTGCGGCACGTTCGCACACCTTGGTGGCATGCACCATCGATCGCCGTTCGCCACGTGCGCTGTTTTCTTCGCCTCCTCCCTCGCAGCGCAAGGGACCATCGACCTGCATGCGGCGGTCGATCGGGGCACGATCCAGGTCGTAGGCCGCGAGCTTACGCTGGTGGACGAACCCGGACACGCAGGGATCCGGTTGAGCACCGACCTGGGTGAGGGCCTTGCGTGGCTTCCCGGCATCGACTTCGCGAACGGCGTGATCGAACTGGATGTGCGTGGCGTGAACGTGGAGCAGCACAGCTTCGTGGGCATCGCCTTCCACGCGGCGAACGATACCACGTTCGATGCGATCTACCTGCGCCCTTTCCAGTTCCTGAAGAAGGACCCGGTGCTGCACGCACGTTCCATCCAGTACATCGCCTTGCCCACGTATTCCTGGCGCCGGTTGCGCGCCACCGACCCGGGCGTGTACGAACATGCGATCGATCCGCCGCCCGATCCGAACGGTTGGGTGCACATGCGTGTGGTGGTGGACGGCGACACGATCCGCACGACCATCAATGGCGCGGCACAACCCGCCCTTGTGGTGCGCAAGCTCCCGACACAGCGCACGGGACGTATCGGGTTCTATGTGGCGGATACCTCCGGCGGTGAATTCGCGAACATCGTGATCGTAGCGGCGAAATAGCACGCACTGGGCGGTGGTGCGACTGCCAGGGTCCTTGCACGGCCGGCAAAGGGAAGAGGGGACCCTTCGATCCCCTCTTCGCCGGAACGCACGGGAACTAGCCTCCCCAACCCATGGAGTCGATCGGCGTACCGCCGCCGCTTCCCGTGCTGTCGATCGGACCACCGCCACCTCCTCCGTAGCCGGTGGAGTCGATCGGGCCACCGCCGCCGTAGCCCGTGGAATCGACGGGCCCACCACCACCGCCGGAACCGGTGGTATCGTCCGGGCAGGTGCCGCCACCGCCGCCTCCGGTACTGTCCGTGGGCGTTACGATCGTGGTGTCCGAGCCGCCGCCACCGCCACCCCCGCCGAGCGGAAACACATCATCCTTGCCGCAGGAGATCAAGCACGTCACCGCGGCCGCCGCCATCCAGAACGCTTTCTTCTTCATGGTCCCTTGGTATTGCATTGTGCGAGCAAGAGCGCTCGATGGTATGAACGGCGGCGCACCCCCTCGGCGTTGGGTGCCGCATGGGCGTTGGCTGCACGTCAGCCGAGCGCATCGTGCACAATGGCAACCCTTCGGAACAGCGATCGGCGTGGAGGCAGCGTCTTCATTGGATAACGCCGCGCGCGGTGGCCGGTTCGTCGCGCTTCACCGGCCGTTCGTTCCCCGCTCACGACCGTTCGCTGCGGTCGATCCCGGCAGGCACGGGCAGGAGCCGAACGCGGCAATGCCGGTCGCGATCCCAAGGGTCGCTGGATGGATGATGGGAGGAGCGGCGCCGGAATGGAAGGGCGCTACGGTCGCAACAGCTTGTGGCTCTCCACGTGCGAACCGTGCGTGATCCGTGCGAAGTAGATCCCGGGAGCGAATGTTCGCAGGTCCACTTCCAAGGTATTGTTCGCTGCCAGCGGGCGCACCTTCACGGGCTGCCCCGCCGGGGTGAAGAGCTCGAACGTGGCGTCCTCGGGCATGGCGCAGTCGAGCACGAAGAGACCTTCGGCATCGAGCGTCCGCACCAGGCACTCCTGCAGGGCGCGTTCGTTCCGCAGCACCACCGTGGGCGAATAGGTGAAGGCACCGTCCGTGTCCACCTGTTTCAGGCGGTAGTGGTTCAGGCCGTCCAATGGGTGTGCATCGGTGAACGAATAGTCCACGCGTTCCAGGCTGGTACCTGCGCCCTCCAGGGTGCCGATGGTGGCGAAGGCGAGCCCGTCCGCGCTGCGCTCCACGTCGAAGCGTTCGTTGTCCAGCTCGGTGGCCGTGCTCCAGTAGAGGTCGTTCACCGCGCCGTGCGTTTCCCCGCGGAACTCGATCAGTTCGATGGGAAGCGGTGTGGACGCGTAGTTCGTGGTGGCGATGGTGAAGTACGGCGCCAACGAAGCGAAGGTGACACCGCTGAATTCCACGCGACCGCCGGAGGACACCGCACCGGAATAGACCGTGGCGTTGGTCCAGTCGCTGCCATCGTCGTCCACCAGCAGGCGCAGGTTGGAGACCGGTGCATAGCCCACCAGTG
>CAZFAW010000094.1:0-8364 GCA_964517015.1 uncultured Chryseobacterium sp. | reverse complement strand
TGCCCGGGGGGTGGCTGTACCTCACCGGCGGTTCCATGGGCATCATCGTGTACCGTAAGACATTGGACGACTTCGTGGCCTTCGACCGGCACTGCCCCTACCAGCCGTCGGACCTGTGCAAGGTGTATGTGGACGAGACCGAGGTGACCGCACGGGACACCGCTTGCTGCCATTCCGCCTTCCTGATCGTGGACGGCAGCGTGACCGAAGGTCCCGCGGCCATCGGCTTGCAGCAGTACAATACGATCTTCAACGGCACCACGCTGCGGATCTACAACTGAGCGGCCACGCCACCGTACCGAAGGGCCCCTTTCGGAGCCCTTCGGTACGGTCCGTCGGATCCAGGCTCAGTAGCGGTATGCGTCGCTCTTGAACGGTCCGTTCTTGGGCACGCCGATGTACTGTGCCTGGGCGTCGCTGAGCTGCTCAAGTTCCACCCCGATCTTCTCCAGATGCAGGCTGGCCACCAGTTCGTCCAGGTGCTTGGGCAGCACGTACACCTTGTTCTCGTAGTTGGCGTGGTTCTTCCACAGTTCGATCTGCGCCAGCGTCTGGTTGGTGAAGCTGTTGCTCATCACGAAGCTGGGGTGGCCCGTGGCGCAGCCCAGGTTCACCAGGCGGCCTTCGGCCAGGATGATCACATCCTTGCCATCGATCGTGTACTTGTCCACCTGCGGCTTGATCTCCACCTTGGTGTTGCCGTAAGCCTTGTTCAGCCAGGCCATGTCGATCTCGTTGTCGAAGTGGCCGATGTTGCACACGATGGTCTTGTCCTTCATTTTCCGGAAGTGCTCCTCGCGCACGATGTTGTAGTTGCCCGTGGCGGTGATCACGATGTCCACACGGCCGATCACGGTGCTGAGCTTCTTTACCTCGTAACCGTCCATGGCGGCCTGGAGCGCGCAGATCGGGTCGATCTCCGTGACCACCACGCGTGCACCGGCGCCACGCAGGGAAGCGGCCGTGCCCTTGCCCACATCGCCATAGCCGCAGACCACTGCCACCTTGCCGGCCATCATGATGTCGGTGGCACGGCGGATGGCATCCACCGCGCTCTCCTTGCAACCGTACTTGTTGTCGAACTTGCTCTTGGTCACGCTGTCGTTCACGTTGATCGCGGGCATCGGCAGGGTACCGTTCTTCTCGCGGTCCTTCAGGCGCAGCACGCCGGTGGTGGTCTCCTCGCTGAGGCCACGGATACCCTTCACCAGCTCGGGGTACTTGTCGAACACCATGTTCGTGAGGTCACCGCCGTCGTCCAGGATCATGTTCAGCGGCTGGCCTCCCTCGAAGGCGAAGAGCGTCTGCTCGATGCACCAGTCGAACTCCTCGTTGTTCATGCCTTTCCACGCGTACACGGGAATGCCGGCCTTGGCGATGGCTGCGGCGGCATGGTCCTGCGTGCTGAAGATGTTGCAACTGCTCCAGCTCACTTCGGCGCCGAGTTCCTTCAGGGTCTCGATCAGCACGGCGGTCTGGATGGTCATGTGCAGGCAACCGGCGATGCGGGCGCCCTTCAGCGGCTTCTCCTTGCCGTATTTGGCGCGCAGGGCCATCAGGCCCGGCATCTCGGCCTCGGCCAGTTCGATCTCTTTGCGGCCCCAGTCGGCAAGGGCCATGTCCTTCACTTTGTACTTCACTTGCTCGGCGGTCTTGGTGCTCATGGATCGTGCTGCGATTGTGCGGTCGGAACGGGCTGTTGGCCGGTCCCGGAGGTGGGTTTCAACGGATCGCGAAGGTAGCCCCTTCCGCCGGATCAGGAGGTGAAACGGTATGTTCGCGACGATGGGCCCGGTTCTGCTCCAGCTCGAAAGTTCCCGCATGGGCGGGCGAAAGCTCCTTGCGGTTTTGATCGACCCCGATCCGGCCCAAGATGCAGAACGCTTGGAACGCACGGTGCAGAACGCCTGCATGGCCAAGGCCGATCTGTTGCTGGTGGGCGGAAGCCTTATGCTCTCCACCGGCTTCGATGCCTGCGTGGCACGGGTGAAAGAACTGAGCGACCGGCCCGTGGTGCTCTTTCCGGGCAGCCCGGCGCAATTGAGCCGGCACGCCGACGCGGTCCTCTTCCTTTCGTTGATCAGCGGCAGGAACCCCGAGCTGTTGATCGGGCACCATGTGACCGCCGCTCCCACCGTGAAGGCCCTGGGGCTCGAGGCGATCCCCACCGGCTATATGCTGGTGGATGGCGGCAAGCCCACCACGGTGAGCTATGTGAGCCAGACCCTGCCCATCCCGCACGACAAACCCGGCATCGCTGCGGCGACCGCGCTCGCCGGTTCCTTGCTCGGACTTCGCACCATTTACATGGACACCGGCAGCGGGGCCAAGCGCACGGTGGCGCCCGACATGATCTCCGCAGTGCGTGCAAACGTGGACCTGCCGATCATCGTGGGAGGCGGCATCACCGACGAACGCTCGGCACGGGAGCTGTGCGATGCCGGTGCCGATGTGCTGGTGGTAGGCACCGCCTTCGAGAAGGACCCTGAACGCATTTTCGCCATGCGCGAGGCAGTGCGCGGGTGAGCGCGTCAGCGCACCACGATCCTCTCCACACGGGTCGAACCCCGATCGGTGGTGACCACCACCAAATACAGCCCCGGAGGGAACGGGCCCATCCGCATGGAGGGATCCGAGGTGACCGAGAGCTGGCGTCCTTGTGCATCGTACACCGATAGTCGACGCATCACCGCTCCCGCTGTGGTGATCGTGAAGGTTCCGCTCGCCGGGTCCGGCACGATGGTCAGTTCGAACGGCGATTCGTTCCCGGATAGCTGCAGGTAGATGTCGCACGCCCCGACGTCGCCCACGTTCGCGCCATATTGGATCGTATCGTTGGCGGTCATGCAGATCAGCGTACCGGTACCGGAAACGCTGGGGCATGCAGTGGTCATCAGCAGGCCTCCGGTACCCCCGATCCCTTGGATCCAATACGAATAAGCAAAGCCCGGAGAAGACAGACATTCGATGCCGATGCGCTTTCGCTCGGTCCCGTTCACCACGATCGTATCCACCGAATGGACCTTCACGTCATCCACCCACAAGCCCATCACATCCTGGATGGTATCGCCGGGCAGCACATCGAAATCGTACAGCAGCACCGGCGAGCCGCCTTCTGGGCAGTAGTACACCTGGCCGACCTCGTTGTCGCGCAGCGCCCCCACAGGATAAGGCCCTCCGAAATTGTTCGTCTCCAGCAACTTCTTGAAGACCTCTCCACCGATGAGCGTATCGGGATCCAGCGGATCGTACCGATGGAAGAAACCCTCGTACGGATAACCGGGGCCGATCCAGAACGAGGTGGTCCATGTGGCGTTGGAGTCCGGCAGGGCGTCGAATTGCGCATGCGCACCAGGGCCCATCGCAAGAAGGCAAAGGAGTGTGGTTCCGGGTAATGTGGGTCGCATCGGATGCGGGCTTCAAGACCAAAGATGGCACCTGGGCCCTTCCGCGCTGCCTGGATCACGCATGGCCGAAAGTCGGACACCCGTGCAACGCGTGCCTTCGCCCCTACTTTCACACCCAACACCATGCTGCGATATCGTGCGCTGATCCTGGTCCTGTCCGTCGGCGCAGCCTGTTCCGCCACGGCCCAGGCCGATTCGCTCTGGCGCATTTGGAACGATACGACCCTGGCCGATCCGGTGCGGCTGAAGGCCATGCAGACCATGGCATGGAAGACCGTGTTCGAGTCGCCCGATTCAGGGATCGCCCTGGCCCAACGCCAGCTCACGCTCGCGCGCCATGCGCATATGCCGAAGGCGGAGTTCGAAGCATACACCACCCTGGCCGCCGGCAGCAGCATGAAGAGCGACTACCGCGCCTCGCTCGGTTACCTGGAACAATGCCTGGCCACCGCCACTGCCATGAACGACCGCTCGCGGCTGGCGAACACGCACAGCAACTTGAGCAACGTGTACAAGAACCTGGGTGATCAGCCCAAGGCGCTGGATCAGTTGCAACAGAGCATGCGGATCGATCAGGAACTGGGCAACAAAACCGGTCTCGCGGGCACCTTCAACAACATCGGCAACATACACACCGAGCTGGGCGATCTGCGGAAGGCCCTCGAGAACTACGAGAAAAGCGCCGCGTTGTACACGGAACTCGGCGATCGCAAGGGGCAGGCCCAGGCCTTGCAGAACCTGGGCACCACGCACGCCGAGCTCGGCGAACGCGAGCGGGCCGTGGAGGAGTTGGAACGCAGCCTCACCATCTACCGTGGCATGGGCCGGAAGATGGAGCAGGGCATGGCCCACAACAACCTGGGTCGCAACCTCGGGCGCTCCGGTCGCATCCGCGAAGCGTTCCTCCACCTCGACAGCGCGGAGGCGCTCTTCACCGCGATCGGCAATCAGCGGTCGCTGGCACGCACCTGCTCATTCAAAGGCGACCTCCGGATCCTGACCGGCGACCCGCAAGGTGCCTTGCAAGCGTGCAGGCGAGGCGATGCGATCGCCCTGGAGAACGGCCTGCTGCTGCAGCACAAGGAATGCAGCGATTGCCTTATGCGCGCCTATGCCGCGATGGGGGACTACCGGAATGCGTTCCGGGCGCAGCAAGCCTACATGACCGCCGACGATTCCCTCGAACGGATCAACGACAGCAAGGAAGTGACCCGGCTCGAAGTGACACGCGCCTTCCAGGAACGCATGATCGCCGACAGCCTGACCAACGTGCGCGAGCGCTACGAGCGGGAGATCGCCTACACCGCCCAACTGGGCAGGGAGCGGGACCGTCGCAACATCCTGTTGTTCTCCGGTCTCGGCGTGCTCCTGCTGGCCGGGGCGTTATGGAACCGCCTCCGTTTCACGCGGCGTTCGCGCGCCTTGATCCAGAAGGAGAAGGACCGCAGCGAGGGGCTCCTGCTGAACATCCTGCCTGCCGAGGTGGCGGAGGAGCTCAAGTCGAACGGACGGGCCGCCGCCCGTGAGTTCGCACAAGCCACCGTGCTGTTCTCCGATTTCAAGGGCTTCACCCATCTGGCCGAAGTGCTCGATGCGGCCGAGCTCGTCGCGGAGATCGACCATTGCTTCCGGGGCTTCGACGCCATCGCGGAGCGGCACGGCATAGAGAAGATCAAGACCATTGGCGATGCCTACATGGCCGTGGCCGGTGTTCCGGATCCCACCTCCTCGCGCGCGGTCGACATCGTTCTTGCCGCGTTGGACATGCAGTCGTTCATCGCCGAGCGAAAAGCCGTGCGCGAACGCGAAGGCCGGCCCGCGTTCGACATGCGCGTGGGCCTCCACACCGGGCCCGTGGTGGCCGGCGTGGTGGGCGTGAAGAAGTTCCAGTACGACATCTGGGGCGACACCGTGAACACGGCGGCGCGCATGGAGAGCAGCGGTGAGATCGGTCAGGTGAACATCTCGGCCACCACGTACGCGCTCGTGAAGGACGAGCCCGGCCTGCGCTTCGGCGCGCGCGGGCGCGTCGAAGCCAAGAACAAGGGCAGCCTCGAGATGTTCTTCGTTACCCGCGCCTGAAGGCGATCATCGCACGATCAATCGTTCGGTGACCGCGCCCCCGTCCGGGAAGGAGCATCGCACGAAGTACATGCCGGGTTGCAACGCCGCAGGCGGATCCACCTCCATCGTTCCCGCCTGGCCCGCTTCGAACGTGCGTTGGAAGAGCGCACGGCCCATGGCGTCCACGATGGCGATGGTAGCGATGCCTTCCGGCGCCCCCTCGATCCGGAGCTGCATGCGCGAACCGTCGCTCGGATTGGGGAACAACCGCAGCGTGGGCGCTCCATCCTGCCAGGCCATGCGCTGGTCGTTGCCGGCATCCGCGGCCACCGCCGTGGTGATCTGGCAAACAGGGCCGAAGGGGCACCAGGACGATCCGCCATCGAAGCTCGCACGTACGTCCACATCGTAGGTCTTGCCGGTGCGCAGGGGCTTCGTGCGCCACTTCGTGAGCGCGAAGCTTCGTGCGGTCACGGCGATGTACCGCGTGTACGAACCGCGCCGGAAACGGAATTGGTACTTGTTCGCGCCCGGGACCTCGGTGGCCGCGATCACGCTGGTACCGTCGAGCAGCAAGCCGGTCGCTCCACAGGACACGACCGGATCGGCCGCAGCCGTGAGCTGCGTGGGTGCGCACGGATCGCTCCCGGTGCGCAAGCCTTCCTCGTACGTACCGGCGAAGTCATCGCCGTTCACCGTGAGGATGGTCGCGCCGCCGCCGATCACCTTGACATGGCCGGGCACGGAACGCTGCGCCATGCCGTCGCCACCGCTATCGGCCACGCGCAACGCGAGGCAATCCGAGGCTGGCAGGGAAGTCCATTGCTCGTAGGTGGTGCCCGGATCGGTGTAAGGGCCGCCTTGTGCAAGCGCGTTGCCCAGGTCGTCCACGATGGTCCAGGTGGTTTCAGCGGGGTTGTCGTCCGTGAGCACCTCCACCTTCACCAGGTTGTTGTTGGAGTATTGCGAGGACCCGTCCACATTCTTGGTCAGGACGTTGCCCGTGGCCACCTCGTCCGGCTGCGTGTTCACGGTGATGATCCGGAACTCCAATTGATCGCCGGGAGCCACCGGAATGGTCGGCATGGCCGGCTGGCGGTACGCCCCGGTCAACGCCGGCACGGCGAGGATCCAATTGAAACTGTTGTCCACCAGTCCGTTCTTCCAAGTTTCCACCACGCAGGTGGACATGGTAGCGCTGCCCATGTTCTGGATCCGCAGTACGGGGGTGACAAGCCCGTTGCAGGCATAGTCGAGACCCACGTAGGAATCGATCCGCGCATCGTAGGTCTGCGCACCGGCGTGCAGGCTTGAGAGCGCGATGGGGATGAGCAGGTAGCGTGCGGGGTTCATGGTCCGGGTGGTTCGTGAGCGCGAAGCAAGAGGGCGGGTACCGCCCCGAAAATACCCATTCCGTGGTACGGGTACGAAGGGCTCAGAACCTCAGGGTGAGCCCGGCCATCACATTGCGTGGCGCCTGTGGGAAAAGCCCCACCATGGCCTGCCTTCGCCCTTCGAGCATGTAGGAATAGGCCCAACCGTTGCTTTCGTAGCGCGCGTTGAACACGTTGCGAACGGTACAATTGAACGTGACCTCCTTCGTACCGGGCAGCGCGGCGATCGCCCAGTTCAGGCGCAGGTCGGCCACCAGGTAGGGATCCAATGCACGGTCGTCGCTGCCGGAATCGTCCAGGTATTGCCCGCCCACGTACTTCCCGATGAACGCAAGGTCCACCGCTCCCACCCGCTGATCCTCGCACAGACGGTAACCGACTTCGCCCCCGGCGATCACCGACGGCGAGAAGGCGATGTCCACCTCCTTGTGGTGCACTGCGAGCTGGCCACCGTTGTCCCAGTCGTCCACGTACTCCACCAGGTCCTGGATCCTGTTCCTGCTGAGGGTGACGTTCGCGGTGACCGACAGGCGATCGAACGGGCGCAGGCCCATTTCGGCCTCCACGCCGGCGCGGTAGCTCTTGGGAACGTTCACGCGGCCATAGGCGCCTACATCGTTGATCTCACCGGTGAGCACCAACTGGTCTGTGTAGTCCATGTAGAAGAGGTTCATACCTGCGAAAGCCTCTGATCGCCGCCACTCGGCACCCGCCTCGTAGTCGAACATGCCTTCGGCGCGCGGCCGGCTCTTCGGTGTCGACTCGACGAGGTCGTCACGGTTCGGCTCCTTGTTCGCCACGGAAACGCTCGCATGGGCCTTCACCCCTGCGCCCATGTCCATCATCACGCCCGCTTTCGGGTTGAAAAAGACGTAGTTCACGGTCTGCGTCACGTTCACCAGATCGGCATCGTATCCGAGGAAGTCGTAGCGCACGGCACGCCATTGCAGGTCACCGTACAGGTCCACGCGGCCATTGAGCGCGTAGGTCAACTTCGCGAAGGCGTTCGCGTCGGTCTTATGGCCGTCGTTCTCGTAGTACCGATGGTCCTTCTCGTACTGGCCGAAGATCCGGGCCCAGATCACTTCGCCGAAGTGGTCGCCCCGGTAGTTGCTGTAGCTGCCACCGATCACCAGTTCATGCGCGGCCATCGGGACCTTCGCGGAAGCGGACGCGCCCAACAGGGTGTTGTCGAGCCAGCGTCGGATGACGTAATCATTGCGTCGCACCGTGTCATCGCCCAGGTATATGGGATAGGGCAGGTACACATCCTCCCAGGTGGGCACGTTGGCGATGAAGTTCTCGTAGTAGCCGGCACCATCCACGCGGAAGAGCGTGAGGTTCAAGGTCGATCGCCCGCCGAGGGCCTGGTCGAACAGCAGTTGGTAATGGGTCTGGGCATAGTCGTCCACCTCGTTCTCGTAGGTGTACGGATTGTAGGTGCGGTTCGTGTCGATCACTTCGCGCGGAACGCCCGCCCAGGCCTGGTAGGTGACCTC
>CAZFAW010000093.1:0-8371 GCA_964517015.1 uncultured Chryseobacterium sp. | reverse complement strand
TGGCTCGCGCGGAGCGCGACTTCAACCGCGAACTGCTGAAACGCATGCGCGAACGCGACGGTGGGCGCAACGGCGGCCCTCCGGGCGACCGACCGCGCCGCTGACCGATCCCCGAAGCGCCCATGTGGCGCTTCGTTGCTTCGCGCCATGCCCGATCTTCGGCGCCCGGCATGGATCCCTTGAAGCACGCCTTCCAACGCCATCTGGCACGGACCAGCCCCGATCCGCTGGCGCTCGACATCGTGGGTGCGGAAGGCTGCCATCTGATCGACCGGGCCGGCAAGCGATACCTGGACCTGGTGGCCGGACTGGCCGTGTGCAACGTGGGGCACCGGCATCCGAAAGTGGTGGAGGCGATCAAGCAACAGGTGGATCGCTACCTGCACGTCATCCCCTACGGCGAATTCATCCAGGAACCGCAGGTCCGCTTCGCCGAACGCCTGACGGCCCTCCTGCCCGATGGCCTGGACACGGTGTATTTCGTGAACAGCGGTACGGAAGCGATCGAGGCGGCATTGAAACTCGCCAAACGCGCCACGGGCAGGTCACGACTGATCGGCTGCCGAAAAAGCTACCACGGCAGCACGCACGGTTCATTGAGCCTGACGGACAATACGATCAAACGGCAACGCAACCTGCCGCTACTGCCTGCGGTGGACCACATCCGCTTCAACGATCCCGGCGACCTGTCGCTGATCACCGCGGAAGTGGCCGCCGTGGTGGTGGAACCGATCCAGGGCGATGCGGGCGTACGCCTTCCCGAGCCAAGCTGGATGCGTGCGTTGCGGGAACGATGCTCCGCCGTGGGCGCGTTGCTCGTGTTCGATGAGGTGCAGACCGGTTTCGGACGAACAGGCGCGCTCTTCGCGTTCGAGCGTTACGGAACAGTACCCGATATCCTCGTGCTCGGCAAGGCGCTCGGTGGTGGACTGCCCATGGGTGCGTTCATCGGTTCCCATGCGCACATGGACCTCTTGACGCACGATCCGGTGCTCGGCCACATCACCACGTTCGGTGGCCACCCGCTCCCTTGCGTGGCGGGCCTTGCAGCGTTGAACGCCCTGCTCGAGGAAGGCATGGTCGGGAACGCCCAACGCATGGGCACGCTGTTCAAGGAACTGTTGAAGCACCCGCGGATCATGGACGTGCGCGGCGAAGGGCTCATGCTCGCCGTGGAGCTGGGTGACACCGATCCGGTGCAACGCGTGGTGCGCGGCTGCCTGCAAGACGGTGTGCTGGGCTTCTGGTTCCTCAGTTGCCCCACGGCGTTCCGCATCGCACCGCCGCTCTGCATCGCGGAAGCGGAGGTGCGCACGGCGTGTGCGACGATCCTGCGCCAGCTGGGCTGATGCGTGCTACCACTCGCTCTTCAAAGCGGACTCCAGGCTGTCGATCACGCCACGAAGGATCGTATCGATCGCTTCGAAGTCCTTGCGTTGATCGGTGGCCATATCATCTTCCAGCGGGTACATGCCCACCGCGGCGTATTGCAGATCGGTGAGCTTGTAACGGTACCGGCGTTCCTTCAGGTCCACGGTGAGGTTGTACTCCACGAACTTCCTCGCCTTCCCTGGCAGGGCCTCACGATCGTGGACCGTGTAACTGTCCCCGTCCACGGCCAGTTTGGTGTACTTGCTCTCCTGTTCGTTGTAGTTCTGCTTGATCCATTTCTCAAGCTTGGTCCTCAATTCCTCCTTGGAGAAGGCCAGTGTGTCGCTCGCGTGTTGGTAGCAATACTTATGGGTGACACTGTCCCGCGGAATGATCTCTCGTTTCTTCTGCGCGGAGGCATCGAAGGCGAAGACGAGCGTGGCGATGAGCACGGCGGAGAGCGTCTTGATCATGGCTGTTGCGGTTGGACCAGCAAGATACCGCACCTCCGCGGATCACGTGAGGTCAACGGGGATCTGTGTGGCAAGCAGGTCCTCGAGGGTCTCCCGTCTGCGGATCACGTACGGCTTCCCGTGGTGCACGAGCACCTCGGCCGGTCGGGGCCTTGCGTTGTAGTTCGACGCCATGCTGTAGCCGTACGCGCCGGCATTGGAAATGGCGAGCACATCGCCTTCGCGCACCTCGGGCAGCTTCCTGTCCCAGGCGAAGGTGTCCGTTTCGCAGATGTACCCGACCACGGTATAGATCCGCGGCTTTCCGTCCGGATCACTGAGGTTGCGGATCGCGTGATAGGAACCATACAGCATGGGACGAAGCAGGTGGTTCAATCCGCTGTCCACACCCACGAACACGGTGGCGGTGGTCTGCTTCACCACGTTCGCGCGCACCAGCAAGGTGCCCGCTTCGCTCACCAGGAACTTGCCGGGTTCGAACCACAGTTCCACCGGCGCCTTGCGCGCTGCGTTGAACCGTGCGAAGCGATGGGAGAGCCTTTCGCCCAGTTCCTCGATGTCCGTCTCGATGTCGTCGGGTTTGTACGGCACCTTGAACCCGCTGCCCATGTCCAGGAACTCGATGTCGGGGAACGACGCGGCCGTTCCGAACAGGATCTCTGCCGCTTCCAGGAAGACCTCGGCATCCAGGATGTCGCTGCCGGTGTGCATGTGCAGTCCATTGATGTGCATGGCGTGCGAGCGAACGATGCGCTCGACATGGCGCAGCTGATGGATGCTGATCCCGAACTTGCTGTCGATGTGCCCGGTACTGATGCGGTCGTTGCCACCCGCCAGGATGTGCGGGTTCACCCGGATGCACACGGGGACGCGGCCTCCGAAGTCGTGCCCGAAGTGCTCAAGTACCAAGATGGAGTCGATGTTGATCCGCACGCCGAGTTCCACGGCACGGCGGTATTCCTCGAAGCCCACCATGTTCGGCGTGAAGAGGATCTCCGCCGGCGCGAACCCGGCGCGAAGGCCGAGTTCCACCTCATCGATCGAAACCGTGTCCAGGCCCGTGCCGAAGCGGCGCATGAGCCGCAGCACGTTGATGTTCTGGAGCGCCTTGCACGCGTACATGATGCGCAGGGGCACGCCCTTGAACGCGCGGCGCAGTCGTTCCACCTGGCGCTCCATCACCGCACTGTCGTACACGTACACGGGTGTGCCGGCAAGGTCCAACAGTGCGTTCAACGGGACCCCGCCGAGAGAGGCAACGCGTGCGTTCTGCATTAGGCCGAACGGACTCGCGGCCCCTTCGATCAATACGCACTGGTCGGAAGCAGAACCAATCGGCATGGCTCCACCACTTCAATGCCGTGGCTGCGCATGCGTGCCGCGGCCAGTGGGTCCTCTGCGCCGGGATTGAGGATGACGCGGCGCGGATGGAGCGCCAGCAACCGGTCCGTCCATTGAGCGAGGTGCACCGGGTTGAGGTAGACCGTTACCGTATCGATGGGCGTGCCGTCAGGGATCCCGTGGAGAATGGGCACGCCATCGATCGCGCCGTCGCGCCTGCCCACGGCCACCACGCGATGGCCATGCCTCATGAGGCTGCGCACGGCCATGAACGCATACCGGGCGGGATCTGGGCTGGCGCCCAACACCAGGCTGACAGGACGTTGCATGACACGAAGTTCCGACGTTCCGGGATCCGTTGATGCCCGATCGCTTAACCCCGACTTCACCCGAACACCATGCACGGGCGGGATCTTTGCAGCCCAAGATGAAACGTACGATCGATGTTCTCGTCCTCAGCGACCTTCACCTTGGAACGTTCGGCTGCCGCGCCACGGAACTGTTGGAGTACCTGCGCAGTGTGAAGCCGAAGATGCTGGTGTTGAACGGTGATATCATCGACATCTGGCAATTGAACAAGAGTTGGTTCCCGCGAGACCACATGCGCGTGGTGAAACGGATCCTGAAGCTGGCGGAAAAAGTGCCGGTGTACTACATCACCGGCAACCACGACGAAGCCTTGCGCAGGTACAGCCCGGCCCGTCTGGGGAACCTGCGGTTGGTGGACCGACTGGAACTCACCCTGGATGGCGAGCGCCATTGGTTCCTGCACGGGGACATCTTCGATGCCACCATGAAGAACGCAAAGTGGCTTGCGAAGCTCGGCGGCTCCGGGTACGACCTGCTCATCCGCATCAACCACGTCGTGAACCTCACCCTCAGCCTGTTCGGAAGGCCACGCATGAGCTTCAGCAAGCGGGTGAAGAACAGCGTGAAGCGCGCCGTCGCCTTCATCAGCGAGTTCGAGCGGACCATGGCCGAGATCGCTGCCGATCAGGGGACCACGCACGTGGTTTGCGGGCACATCCACCAACCCTGCATCCGCACCATCGCCACGTCGAAAGGGGACATCCGGTACCTGAACAGCGGCGACTGGATCGAGAACATGAGCGCTCTGGAATACGTGAACGGTAGATGGCACCTGCATCACCAAAGCGACACCGTGCCGGTCCGGCGGATGGAAAAGGAACAAGTGCTCGTTCCCGCGTAAGGTCCGGGATCACGCGCCCGGTGGCGGCCCCAATTCCTCGTTCATTCCGCGCTTCAGATCCTCGATGGTCCGTTCGGGAACGGTGGTGAGGTCCATGAGGATGAGGCCGTCCAGCGAATCGTTGAAGCGTGGATCGCTGTTGAAGCTGATGATCTTGGAATTGAGCATCAGGTACTTCTTGAGCAGCACCGGAACGGCGCTCTCCTTGGGCTCGATATCGGCGATCAACTTGTCCAGGGTGCGCAGGTCGCCGGCGGCCTCCAGCAGAGCGCTGCTGTCCGCTTTGTCCGGCGCGATGTGGAAGCGGTTACGGGGGCGCACGTGCGCTGCCAGTTCGTGGTGGTAATGATGCTGGCGCACGTACTCCATGATCAGGGATCGCGAGAACGGGCTGTAGTTGCTGCTGATGCTCACGGGCCCGATCAAATAGCGATGCGTGGGGTCCTTCAATAGCAGCAGCAGCAGCCCGCGCCAAAGGAGGTAGAGCGGCAGCCGGTGCTTCTGATATTCCTGGACCACGAAGGATCGCCCCAGTTCATAGCTCTGGCGCAGCACACGGTCCATGGCCCGATCCATGCGGAACAGCGTGCTGGTGTAGAAGCCCCTCTTGCCGTAGCGCTCCATGATGCGCGCCCCATCGCCGATCCGATAGGCGCCCACCAGGCGTTGCTTCTCGCGGTCCCAGAGCACCAGGTGATCGTAGTACAGGTCGAATTCGTCGAGGTCGATGGACTTGTTGGTGCCTTCGCCCACCGCCCGGAAGGTGACCTCCCGTTCGCGGCCGATCTCGCGCAACAGGCGCGGGATCCGCTCGCTGGGCGCGAGGTAGAGGTCGAACTCGCCTTGTGCGGTCAGTTTCACGTCCGAGAGGCGCGCGATCTCCCCGGCCAGGACCTCGGCGGGTTCCGGGGCCATGATCTCCTTCGCTTTCCGTGGAAAGAAGAGCGGCTTGAACTGCTCCCGTTTCACCTGCACGCCGCTGCCCAGGGAATAGGTCTTGGCCCTAAGGTAACGCGCCAGTTGCTCCACGCTCTTCAAGGCGGCAAGGTCCTTCGGGGAGATGGGCTTGCCGATGCGCATATGCACGGTGCGTCCGCGCATGCGCAACATCTCCTGGGGCAGGGCAAGGGTGCGCAGGTTCGGATGGATCATGCCCAGCATCTGGAAGATCATGCTGTTCGCGCCATCGAACCACACGGGCACCACGGGCACATTGGCCGCCTTGATCAACTTGATCGCCGGGGTCCTCCAACGGGGATCCACCACGGCGTTCAGTTCCGTACGGTAGCTGCTCACCTCCCCGGCCGGGAAAACACCGAGTGCTCCTCCCTTGGTCAGGTGCTCCATGGCGTGTCGCATACCCTGGAAGCTGCTCAGCGAACGCACGTTCTCGAACGGGTTCACGCCGATGAACCGATCCTTGAGGGGCTCCAGTTGCTGCAACAGGAAGTTGGCCATCACGCGCAGATCGGGCCGTGCACGTGAGAGCACATGGATCAAAGCCAACCCGTCGATGGCGCCGTACGGATGATTGGCCACGAAGGCCAGCCCTCCCTCCTTCGGCAAGCGGTCCAGGTCCGCTTGGTCCACCTCCACCCGCAGGTCCATGTGGGTGAACATGGCGGTGATGAAATCCTGCCCCGGCTTGATCTCGATCTCGTTGTAGAAACGTTCCAGGCGCTTCAATCCGCTCACCTCCGCCAGGAGGGCGATCCGGGGATCCCCAGGGCGCATGTGGCTGGCCTTGGCCAGTTCGGCGGGATGCACCAGCTTCTTCATGCCTTCCGCCCAAATGTATCCGAACGGCGCTCCGCAAATGGGCCCGGCGAACGGCTTGGGGGAACGGCCCTTGCGTTAACTTGGGCTTCCCTTTCCTGAACCCGATCAACCGACCGACCGATGAACTTCCTCCGGACACTGGCCTTGCTGCCCGTTGCCCTGATGATGTGGGCCTCCCCTGCTTCATCCCAGACCACCATGTACGGCATGACCTCCAACGGTGGGGCGTACAGTACGGGCACCATCTATTCCATGACGGAAGGTGGAACGTTCACACGGCGGTGGGATTTTTTCCGGAACCTGGGTGGTGGCCCGAAATGCGATCTGATCAAGGGCACGGACGGCAAGTTGTACGGTACCACCGAGATCGGAGGCACCAACGGTGCGGGTACGATCTTCTCCTATGACCCCGCGACCGGCACCTACTCCACGCTGTTCAACATGGTAACCACCACGGGATCCAAACCGGTGCGTGGCCTGGTGCAAGTGGGCACGAAATTGTACGGCCTCTGCTCCGAAGGCGGGGCGAACAGCCTTGGTGCCTTGTTCGAATACAACCTGAGCACCAGCACCTACACCAAACGGGTCGATTTCTCCACCACGAACGGGACACGCCCACGGGGCCGCATGGTCCAGGCGGCGAACGGCCTTTTGTACGGTGTGACCTTCCAAGGCGGCGCGAACAGCCGGGGCACGTTGTTCTCCTTCAATACCACCACCAACGCCTTCACGAAGATCCGTGATTTCGCCACGGCCACCGGTGGGCAGCCCTTCGGGGGCTTGCTGCGCGCAAGCAACAATGTCCTGTACGGCACCACCACCATGGGAGGTACTTCACCCAACAACGGAGGTGTCATCTATTCGTTCAACACCACCGGCAACGTATACACCGTGCTGCACGAGTTCATCGCCGCGGAAGGAACGACCCCGTTGGCCGAACTCGCACAAGCCTCCAGCGGCCTGCTCTATGGCAGCACCAGCGCGAACGGTGCAAACCTGTTCGGCACCCTCTTCAGCTTCAACCTGACCGGGAACCTGCTATCCAACCTGCACAATATGGAGGCCAGCACGGGCACCCTTCCCTTCGGCCGGTTGATCCAGGCCTCGAACGGGTTGTTGTACGGGCTCACCGACAAAGGCGCATTGAACGATGGCGGCGTGCTCTATTCACTGAACCCTGTCGGCAATGTGTACACCGTGGAAGTGGAATTGGGCACGAAATCGTTCGCCGATGCATGGTCCGGATTGATCGAAGAATCGACCGGTAATCTATACGGCGTAACGAACGATGGTGGAACGGCCGGAAGCGGATCCTTGTTCAAGTTCGTGATCTCCACCTCCACCCTTTCCGAAGCGGTGGCCATGTCGTTCGCTCAAGGCGCAGCGCCCAAGGGCCGGCTCACCCTTGGCACCAATGGCCTGTTCTACGGAGTGACCACGGCCGGTGGAACGAGCGGAACGGGGATCGTCTTCTCCTTCAACTCCGCCACGAACACGCTCACCCGTCTGGCCGACTTCAATGCCGCGTTGGGCACATCGCCGCTGGGCACCATGGTGGAAAGCGGTGGCAAGTTCTACGGCCTCTGCAATTCGGGCGGAACGGCCGGATTCGGGAGTTTGTTCGAGTTCGATCCGGCCGGTCCCACGCTAACCAAGAAACAAGACCTGAACGCCACGACCGGGCACTCTCCCCTGGCCGGCCTGATGAAAGCAAGCAACGGCAAATTGTACGGCACCACCACCGCGGGGGGCGCGAACGGGCTTGGGAGCTTGTTCGACTATGTGCCTTCGACCAATACGTTGACCAAACGCGTGGACCTGGACGCCACGTCCGGGAACCTGCCGGATGCGGACCTGTTCGAAGCCTCGAACGGGCTGCTCTACGGGGCAATGGGAGCGGCAGGCCTCTACGCCAACGGCGCCCTGTTCAGCTTCGACACCGGCAGCAACACATTCACCAAGGTGTACGATTTCGACGGTGGGGTCGGCAGTGCTCCGGTGGGCGAACTTGCGCAGGCCGCGAACGGCAAGCTCTACGGCACGTGCCGGGATGGAGGCACCGAATTGAACGGGAACATCTTCAGCTGGGACATCGCGACCAACACCTTCACCGAGGAATACGCGTTCCTTACCGCCGACGGACGCAGCACCGAGGCCGGCCTGGTGCTGGGTTCGGACAACAAGCTCTATGGCGCTT
>CAZFAW010000092.1:0-8391 GCA_964517015.1 uncultured Chryseobacterium sp. | reverse complement strand
GAACGAGTACCAGAAGTACTTCGAGAAGGACAAGGCGCTCGAACGCCGCTTCCAGAAGGTGATGGTCGAAGAGCCCTCTCACGACGACGCCATAAGCATCCTGCGCGGGTTGAAGGAGAAGTACGAGAACCACCACAAGGTGCAGATCAAGGACAGCGCGATCATCGCCGCGGTGGAACTGAGCACGCGCTACATCACCGACCGGTTCCTCCCGGACAAGGCGATCGACCTGATCGACGAGGCCGCGAGCAAGCTGCGCATGGAGATCAACAGCAAACCGGAGGAACTCGATGAAGTGGAGCGCCGCATCATGCAACTGGAGATCGAGCGCGAGGCGATCAAGCGCGAGAACGATACCGCCAAGCTCGAGGGGCTGAACCGCGAACTGGCCGAACTGGGCGCCCAACGCGACGCCGTGAAGGCGCGCTGGGAGAACGAGCGCGGCCTGGTGGACCGCATCAACACCGCCAAGGAGGCCATCGAGAAGCTGAAGTTCGAAGCGGCACAGGCCGAACGCGAGGGCGATTTCGCCCGAGTGGCCGAGATCCGCTACGGCCGTGTGAAAGAGACCGAGGAGGCGTTGGAGAAGGCCAAGCAGGAACTATTGGACATGCAAGCAGGCAGCAAGCTGATCAAGGAGGAGGTGGACGTGGAAGAAGTGGCCGAGGTGGTGAGCCGCTGGACGGGCATCCCGGTCACGCGCATGCTCGAGAGCGAACGCACCAAATTGCTGCACCTGGAGGACGAACTGCACAAACGCGTGGTGGGCCAGCACGACGCCGTACGCGCCGTGTCCGACGCCGTGCGCCGCAATCGCGCCGGCATGGGCGACGAAAAGCGGCCCATCGGCTCGTTCATCTTCCTGGGCACCACCGGCGTGGGCAAGACCGAACTGGCCAAGGCGTTGAGCGAAGTGCTCTTCAACGATGAGAGCGCCATGACCCGCATCGACATGAGCGAGTACCAGGAACGGCACACCGTTTCGCGCCTGGTGGGCGCGCCTCCCGGCTACGTGGGCTACGACGAAGGCGGGCAACTGACCGAAGCCGTGCGCCGCAAGCCCTACAGCGTGGTGCTGCTCGATGAGATCGAGAAGGCGCACCCCGATGTCTGGAACGTGCTGTTGCAGGTGCTCGACGATGGCCGCCTGACCGACAACAAGGGTCGCGTGGTGAACTTCAAGAACACCCTCATCATCATGACCTCGAACATCGGTTCCCACATCATCCAGGAGCGTTTCGAGGACATCGACCGCAAGGACCGCGACCAGGTGATCGAGGCCACGCGCGTGGAGGTGATGGACCTGCTGCGCAAGAGCGTGCGCCCCGAGTTCCTGAACCGCGTGGACGAGATCATCATGTTCCAGCCCCTGGGCCGCGAGGATGTGCGGGCCATCGTGGAAATGCAGTTGAACCAGCTGATGAGGAAGCTCGAGGAACGCGAGATCCACCTGGTACCAAGCAAGGAACTGCTGGAGCACATCATCCAGACCGGGTACGATCCGCAGTACGGCGCCCGCCCCATCAAGCGCCTGATCCAACGCGAACTGCTGAACGAACTGAGCAGGCAGATCATCGCGGGCAAGGTGGAGACCGGTTCCCGCCAGGTGATCGATGTGTTCGATGGCCGCATCGTGTTCCGCAAACCCATCGACGAACAGGAACGCAACGGGAACGGCCACGACAGCGGGAAAGGGAAGGAACGACGGACCGTGAAGAGCTGAGGCCGCTCCGATATCTTCGTCGCATGCTCAGGTTGTACATCACCCGCCATGCGAAGGCCAGCAAGGACGATCCAACGGTGCGCGACTTCGACCGTCCGCTGAACGAACGAGGACTGCGCGACGCCGCTTCCATGGGCGCCCGGTTCAAACAGCGCGACGAACCCGTGGACGTGCTCTTGAGCAGCCCTGCCAAACGCGCCCACACCACAGCGGCCCATTTCGCCGATGCGCTCGGGATCGCACCCGCCGATGTCGTGCTGGACAAGGATCTATACCTCGCCGATACCGGCATGTTGCTACGTGCATTGGGCCGGTTGCCAGGGCATGCACGCAGCGCCATGGTGTTCGGGCACAACCCCGGTTTGAGCGAACTGGTGAACGCCCTTACCGATGGCCCCTTCGAGGAACTGGCCACATGTTCCACCGTGCGGGTGGACCTGCCTGCGGAAGCTTGGTCGGCGATCACGCGCGGCACGGGTACGTTGGCCTGGAGCGATCGACCCGGCCTGCACACCCAGTAGTACCGCTCAGCGCAGGAGTTCCCGGTACAACCACCGGGTCTGTTCCCCGCCGAAGGGCCGGTACACGTAGTACGCGTAGCCATCGTTCACCGATACCTGTTCGGGGAAGCGCTGTTCCAGGCGATGGTGCGCTCCGACCTCGCCGGTGTGCGGATCCACGGTGCGCACGTCGGTCGATGGTCCTTGGCGTTCGATCACGTGCACCGCACCCGTGGCTGCATCCTGCACCAGCGTGCCCTTCCACAGGTTGCGCAGGTGGTAGCTGATCGGCGTTTCCGAAACCGCGTTCAGGTCGCGGTCGAACTTTCGGATCGCCCCGCAGGAATGGTCGAACACGCACAGCGTATCGCCCACCACGAAGAGCGGTGCATAGGGTGCGTGGAAGTACGGGTGCTTCGAGAACCCGGTCATGCTGCCGGCGATCAGTTGCTTGTCGATCCCGGTGCGCAGCGCAAGGTCCATGGCCACCACCTTGTCGTGCCCGCTCAAGTATTTGTATTCGGAACGGAAGAGTTCCATCGTGAAGTCGTCCTGCACGGTGCAGAAGGTGCGGACCTCGCGCCGTTCGGGATCGAAGGCCAGATGGTCGAACGCCGGGAACTCGCCGGTGGCGTTGTTCCCGAGCATCCACCCGGGGATCGAATCGGTCCACGGCAGCACCTCGTCCCTCAATTCGCGGGTGGTGAGCGTGTGCAGTACGATGGCGCCGTGCTCGAAGGCGCAATGGAACGCGACCGCGTCCGCTTCGAGGAAGATGCGACCGCCGTAAGACCCGTGCAGCCCGCGAACGTCGCCCGCAATGGGTACCCAGGCCTTGGTGCGGAACTCCGGATCCAGCAGGTAGAGCACCACATCGCGGTATATCGGCCGCCCCGCGTCCGCCTGCGTTCGCAACAGTCTCGGCCGCCCATAGGCCAGCACCCAGATGCCGTCCGGCGCCATTTCGAATTCCGCCACATCGAGGGTGGCGTGGCGGAACACGACCTCGGGCCCGGGTTCCACCACCTCGGCCCCGTCCAGCAGGACCATGGCCCTCGTCCAACGCACTTCCACCGTGCGCATCGTCGGGTCGAGGCGCACCACGCGCGTTCCATAGGCCACATGGCTCAAACGCAATGCACCGTGCGCATCCTCCGTTCGCACCGTGCACGTTCCTCGTTCATCGGTGATCGCCAACGGACGCCCGTTCGCATCGCCCACGGTCACATCGCGGATGCCGCGCTGCTCGGCACTGTCCAGCACCACCACGCGCAGGGATCCGGTCTGCGCGTGCGCCGCAAGTGCGGCCATGAACCAGAACGCAAGAACGAGCAGGCGGTACCTTGTGAACATGTGCGCTGGAGGGAAGATACCCGACCGACCGGTATTTCACACCGTGACCTTCACCTGCGGTGCGCATTCATGAGCCATCGGCGCATGCAACGATCCCCGCACATCGACCACTACAAGGTCCTGGGCATCGACCGTACCGCGGACCTGGCCGCGGTGAAGCGGGCCTACCGGCAGGCGGCCAAGCGCTACCACCCCGATCGGAACGGGCCCGTCAGTTCGGCCGAGGCGTTCCATGCCGTGTGCAAGGCCTACGAAGTGCTGCGCGATCCGCGATCACGCGCATGGTACGATCTGCGGTCCGCGTCCGCGCCCGCTCCCGCACGCCCGGGTTGCAGCGCCCCTGCGTTCCGTGCACCCGTGCCGCAGGCGCCCACCGGCCGCCCGGCACCGCGCTGGGCCTACGTGGGCTTGCACGTGACCGGCCTCGTGTTCGGTGTGCTCATGGTCCTGGGCATCGTGATGAAGGTGATGTTCGACGACCTCCATCCGTTGGCCCTGGTGCTCGCCGTGCCGGGCATGGTGGTGATCCCCGACAGTTTCGACGGGCTTCTTGCCCGTGATCGGCGCCGGTAGCGCGGTCAGATCACGTTCACCAGCCACCCGAACCGATCGGCCACGCGACCGCGGCGGATGTCGTCCAGCACCTTGCTCACATGGTTGGCGAAGGTGCGCTCCTCGAGCGGAGGCAATTCGTGGTCCACGCCCTCGTAGGCGATGCTCTTGATGTGGGCGATGGTGGCGGCGGTGCCGGCGCCGAACGCCTCCTTCATGGTGCCGTTGCGGATGGCCTTCACGATCTCCTCCACCGTCACACGACGCACCTGCATGTCCATGCCTTCGCTCTGCGCGATCCGGATGATGCTGTCGCGCGTGACACCGTGCAGGATCGTCCCGTCGGTCTCCGGGGTCACCAGGGTGTCGCCGATCCGGAAGAAGACGTTCATGGTGCCGCTCTCCTCCACGTACTTGTGCTCCACGCCATCGGTCCAGATCAACTGGTGGTAGCCCATGTCGTGCGCCACCTTGGCGGGGTACAGGCTGGCCGCGTAATTGCCGCCGCATTTCGCTTCGCCGGTGCCACCGGGGAAGGCACGGCTGTATTCCGTTTCGATCTTCACCTTCACGGCCTCGGTGTAGTAACCGCGCACGGGGCATGTGAAGATCAGGAACTTGTAGTTCTCGCTCGTGCGCACGCCGATGAACTCGTCGCTCGCGTACAGCAGCGGCCGGATGTAGAGCGCACCTTCGTCATCGGTCGGGATCCATCCCGCATCCGTGCGCACCAGTTCGACCAACGCATCCAGGAACACGTCTTCCGGGATCGCAGGCATGCACATGCGCTCGGCGCTCCGGTTCATCCGCGCGATGTTGGCCTGGGGCCGGAAAAGGTTCACGCGCCCTTCCGGAGTGCGATAGGCCTTCAAGCCCTCGAAGATGGTTTGCGCGTAGTGCAACACCAGGGTGGCGGGGCTCATTTCCAGATCGCCGAATGGAACGATCGTGGGCTGTTGCCATGCGCCGGCGGCATTGTCCATCACGAACATGTGGTCGCTGAACACGCGGCCGAATTTCACCGTGTGCAGGTCGGTCCCAGGCAGCCGTGAGCGCTGGACCTTGGTGACGTGGATCTTGCTGCCGGTCGTGATCATCGCGAGGGGCTTTGTGGGGGCGAATGTAACCCGCATGTCCATGCGGGACGGGCCGTTGCTACGCACGACCTGCTCCCCGGGATACCTTGGCGCCGTGCCGCCGCGCGACATACTCGAAGTGCTACGCACCCACTGGGGCCACGCCGCCTTCCGCTCGCGGCAGGAGGAGATCGTGCGCTCGGTGCTCGCCGGGCGCGATCCACTGGCATTGCTTCCCACCGGTGCGGGCAAGAGCATCTGTTTCCAGGTGCCCACGCTGGCCATGGGCAGGATGTGCCTGGTGATCTCGCCGTTGATCGCCCTGATGAAGGACCAGGTACAGCGGCTCAAGCAACGCGGGATCGGCGCCGTGGCCATCACCTCCGGCATGCGCCGCGAAGAGATCGACCATGCGCTGGACAGTTGCGTCGCAGGCCGTCGTTCCTTCCTCTACGTTTCTCCCGAGCGGCTCGGCACGGAACTTTTCACCGCACGCCTGCCAAAACTTCCCATCGGACTGATCGCGGTGGACGAAGCACATTGCATCAGCCAGTGGGGTTACGACTTCCGCCCCGCCTACCTCCGGGTGAGCGAGGTGCGCCAGGCCCTTCCGGGGGTTCCCGTGCTCGCCCTTACCGCGAGCGCCACGCCCGACGTGGTGGACGACATCCTGGCGCGGCTCGCCTTCCGCGAAAGGAACGTGGTGCGCGCTTCGTTCCGCCGCCCCGAGATCACCTATTGGGTGAGCGCCGGAGAGGACAAGACCGGCCGATTGTTGCGGATCGCGCGCGGCATGGATGGAACGGGCGTGGTGTACGTGCGCGAACGGAAGGGCACCATGCGGATCGCGCGCTTGTTGCAACAGCACGGCATCACCGCGGCGGCCTACCATGCCGGCATGGACCTGAAGGAACGCGACCGGGTGCAACAAGCCTGGAGCGAGGGACGCGTGCGGTTCGTCGCAGCCACCACCGCCTTCGGCATGGGGATCGACAAAGCCGATGTTCGCGCCGTGGTGCACATGGAACCGCCCGCCGATCCCGAGAGCTACTACCAGGAGGCCGGACGGGCCGGGCGCGATGGCCAACGATCCTACGCCATCCTGCTGCATAGCGCCGGCGATGCCGCCCGTGCGCGTGAACGCCTGGCGGGCTCCTTCCCCGCCTTGAGCGATGTGCGACGCGTCTACCAGGCGTTCGCCGACATGCACCACATCGCCGTGGGTGCGGGTACGAACGAGACCTATGGCCTTGACCTGCGCGCGCTCGCGATGCGGGTGGACCTCGGGCCGGTGGTGGTGGCGAACGCCTTGAAGGCCCTGGAACTGGACGGGCGCATCGCCTTGAGCGACGGCGCACGCGAGCCCTCCAGGGCCATGATCATCGCACCCCATACCACCGTGTACCGCATGCGCGTGGACGATGACCGCCTCGGACCCGTGCTCGAAGCCTTGCTGCGCATGCACGGTGGCACGTTCGAAGAGGCCGTCGCGATCGACGAGGAACGGCTTGCACGGCACCTGGGTTGGACCGTGGAACGGGTGGACCACGCCTTGCGCGAACTGGACCACCAGGGGACCATCGTCTTCGTTCCGCGACGCGACGGCCCCGCGATCACCCTGCTCGCCCCTCGCAGCGATGCGGCCACCCTGCGGCTGGATCCCGGATCGCTCGAGCAACGCCAGCAGCGCGCAACCGCGCGGCTCGACGCCATGTTCATGTACCTCGGGACCGGGATCGCCTGCCGCGAACAGGCGCTGCTCGCGTACTTCGGCGAAACGGGCGGAGCCGCCTGCGGCCATTGCGACCTCTGCCGCGCCGCGGAACGACGGCAGGATGCTGCGGACCGCTCGCCCTTGCATGCGATCGACCCGCAGAGCGAACGCGCACGATGGGAACTGGAGGAAGGACTGACCACGGGCGATCCCGCCGAGTGACCATGCGCACACCGAAGCTCCCCCCTTCCTTCTACCGGCGCAGCGACGTGCTGGCCATCGCACGCGAATTGCTGGGCATGGTGCTCTGCACCCGGCTTGGAGGCGTCATCACAACAGGCATCATCGTCGAAACGGAGGCCTATGCGGGCACGGACGATCGTGCATCGCACGCATGGAACGGTCGCCGCACCGCACGGAACGAGGTGATGTATGCACAGGGCGGTACCGCATACGTCTACCTCTGCTACGGCATCCACCACCTGTTCAATGTGGTGACGCACGAGCGCGGAACACCGCATGCGATCCTGGTGCGGGCGATCCGCCCCCTCGATGGCATCGCCCGAATGACCGAGCGCCGGCAGGGCCGTGGTGCTCCCACCACCGGTGGGCCGGGAACGCTTTCGCAAGCGCTGGGCATCACCACGGCGCACAACGGAACGGACCTCTCCGGCGATCGCATCTGGATCGAGGACCGCGGGTTCCGGGTACCCGATGGCGCTGCGATCGCAGGGCCACGCGTCGGTGTGGCATACGCCGGCGAGCACGCACTGCTCCCTTACCGGTTCCGGGTCACGGACGAAGTCGTTCTTTCGCGCGCATGATGGACCGCCGCATCGTGTTCATGGGCACGCCGCCGTTCGCGGTGGCATCGCTCGCCGCCCTGGTGAAGGACGGTGTGGATGTGGCAGCGGTGGTCACCGCACCCGACCGCCCCGCTGGACGCGGCCAGCAGGTGCGCACGAGCGCGGTGAAGGACCATGCGCTGGCCGATCCATTGCTGCGCGACAGGATCCTGCAACCCGAACGGCTGCGCGATCCCGCGTTCCTCGCGCAGCTGGACCGGGCGAATGCGCCCTTGTACGTGGTGGTCGCCTTCCGCATGCTGCCCGAAACGGTGTGGCAACGACCACGGCTCGGTACGATCAACCTGCATGCATCGCTGCTGCCGGACTATCGCGGCGCGGCGCCCATCAACTGGGCGGTCATGAACGGTGAGCAGCGCACCGGTGCCACCACCTTCTTCTTGCGGCACGAGATCGACACCGGCGATCTGATCGAACAGGAAGCCACGCCGATCGGCGCGGAGGAGACTGCAGGTGAACTGCACGACCGCCTGATGCGCATCGGTGCGGAGATGCTCGTGCGCTCGGTGAACGGGATCTTCGCCGGTACTGCCGCACGGATCCCGCAGACAAGCCTTCCCGGTCCGCTCCATCATGCGCCCAAGCTCGATCCCGCCACCTGCAGGAT
>CAZFAW010000091.1:6015-8507 GCA_964517015.1 uncultured Chryseobacterium sp. | reverse complement strand
CCCGCACCGGCCACGGGGATCGTGGCCACGGCCATCGCCGATTGTTCCACGGTGCCCGATCCCGGCACCGTGCCGTGCACCGCGCTACCGATCGATACCACCGCGTGCATCACGGTGGACAACACGGGGATCGCGGGCACGGGCATCGATCCGGGCTGCGCCAATTACACCGGCGGCGACCTCTGGTTCGCCATGCCCGTACCCGCTTCCACGAACGTGGTGGTGACCACCTCCTCGACCGGCGCGTTGAACGACACCGGCGTATCGCTCTGGACCGGTACCGACTGTTTCGGCCTGGTGGAGCGCACCTGCAACGACGACAACGGCACCGACTATTTCTCGCTGGCCGCAGCATACGAATTGCCGCCCGGGCAAACGCTCTACATCCAGGTCTTCGGCTACGGCGGCGGCACCGGCGCCTTCCAATTGTGCGTATCGGATCCCGGTACCGTGCTGCTCGACAGCACCGAGCTGCCCATCGTGCTGATCCATACCCTGGACCAGGAGATCCCCTACGACGGCCGGATCGAGGCCCGCATGGAGATGAAGTACAACGGCCCCGGCACGTACACGCACCTCAGCGATCCATCGAACGTGTACGACGGGGAGATCGGCATCGGCATCCGAGGCGCCACGTCCGCCGGCTATCCGCAGCACCCGTTCAATGTCGAAACGCGCGACAGCCTGGGCGGTAACAACAACGTGCCCCTGCTGGGCATGCCCGCGGAGAACGACTGGGTGCTCCTCTCGAACTTCAACGATCGTTCGCTCGTGCGCAACGAGCTGGCCTTCCGGCTTTCGCGCGACATGGGCCAGTACGCACCGCGCACCCACCTGTGCGAGGTGCTCATCGACAGCGTGTACAAAGGCATCTACGTGTTCGGCGAGCGGATCAAGCGCGACAGCGGGCGCGTGGATATCGCCAGACTGACGGGCGATGAGAACAGCGGCGACGACCTGACCGGCGGGTACATCCTGAAGCAGGACCTCTGGAGCCCCTCCAACAGCTTCGTATCGAACTATTCACCGATCGATCACCCGGGTTTCGATGTGCATTTCCTCTATGAATACCCGGCCATCGATACGATCACGCCCCAGCAACGCGCCTACATCGCCGCTTACGTGGACAGCCTGGAGACGGCGTTGTACGGTCCGGACTTCACCGATCCGGTGGTCGGGTACCGCCGGTACCTCGATGTGCCCTCCTTCATCACCTATTTCCTGGTGAACGAACTGGCGCGCAACAACGACGGGTTCAAAAAGAGCGTGTTCTTCCACAAGGACAAGGACAGCAACGGCGGCAGGATCAAGGCCGGGCCGGTCTGGGATTTCGACTGGGCCTGGAAGAACATCTGGGGCTGCTCCATCTTCGACGCGATCGACGGTTCCGGCTGGGCGCACCACATCAACGATTGCCCTACCGACAACTACAGCTGCGGCTGGTACGTGCGGCTGCTCCAGGACAGCGCATTCGCCAACGACCTCCGGTGCACCTACACGCAACTGCGCACCACCGTGCTCGATACGGCGTACATCTTCCACCTGATCGACAGCACCGGCACCGTGGTGCAGAACGCCCAGGCGCGCCATTTCCAGAAATGGCCCCTGCTCGGCGTGAGCGGCCCCGCGCCCGAGGTGCTGCCTTGCGCCGCCACGTATGCCGCGGAACTCGATACCCTGAAGCAGTGGATCGCGCTACGGCTGGATTGGTTGGATGCGCACATGCCGGGTGCGTGCAGCTACACCGCCATCGGCCCCACGGCCGCGTTCGGCGACCTGCGGGTGTTCCCCAACCCTTCGTTGGGGCGTGTGCGCTTCGTGGGCGAAGGCCCTGGTGATGGACCCTTCGAACTCGTGCTGCGCGACGTGACCGGTCGCGAGGTGGACCGTGTGGCGTTGCCGAACGGCAGGTTCGATCTGGAGCGCACCCTGGGCGGAAGAGGCACGTACCTCTATTCCCTGCGTGCGCCCTCCGGTGCGGTCCGCTCCGGCCGGCTTGTGATCCTCTGAACGCACGAGGCCGCCCGGTGCCCGGCACCCGGCGGCCCCGCATCGCATCCGGGCCTATGGCTTCTCGGCTTCCACGATCCACGCGCTGAGCGGCACGCGCTGTTCGCCCTGGCCGTATTCGGCCGTCAGGTTCGCGCGCAGCAGGTCGCGCATGGCCGGAAGGGCATCGGGATCCCGATCCATGATGGCCGTGTGGATGGGCGAACCTTCCAGCAGGCCGATGGCCGCTTCGTGTGCACCGGGGGAGCGGCCTTCCAGCGAGGCGAGCTCCAGATCCACGCGGGCGAAGCCTGCGGAAAGCACCTCTTCGCGGATCACGGCGCGATCGTGGTAGGCGAACGGAATGGTGTAGAACGCGGGCGTGTCCACCGGGAAGAAGTGCTTCACCACATCTTGCGTGAGCTTTGCCACCGGATTGGCCTCGAGCGCGTTCCAGCAGGTGAACAACAGCCGCCCGCCGGGCCGAAGCACCCGCAAGGCTT
>CAZFAW010000091.1:0-5915 GCA_964517015.1 uncultured Chryseobacterium sp. | reverse complement strand
GCGCTCCGCGATCCGTGCGCCGAGGTGCTTGGAGAAGGGTTCGAAGAAGAGGGGCCCGAGACCGCTGTCATAGTACCGGGGAATGTTCCCGGAGAAGGCGGTGGGTACGGGTGCTGTCTGGGTGTGCATGGTATCGGTGTTGTGACCGCAAAGGTCCGGGCGCGTTAGCCCGACGGTTTTTCCGGGAAGCCCGATCGCTGTGCCGAGCGGCTCACCGGAACGGTGCGGCGAAGATCGTGGGCCGGGGCGCGGCACCACCTGTTCCTCGCAGGTCGGTACGGCAGCGTATCATTGGCCGTTCCACGGAAGCACCGCGATGGCACTGCCCAGGGTCACCATCATCGAGGAAGGCCGCTCGGGCCGCGTACGCTACAGCGAAGGCTTCCGCTCCATCGAAGGCTACTGGGAGTTCGGCGGTGGCGATGTGGTGACCATCGTGAGCATGGGCTCGCGTGAAGCGTGGCGTGGGTCGCATGCCTGGGCGGAACCGCGCCGTGCGGAGATCCTGCGCTTCGTGGCCAAGGAAGTGGTGCGCATGCGGGCCCCGACGTGCACGGCGTCCATCGATCAGGAGAGCGGCGACATCCTCCTCCGGTCGGGTACGAACGCCCCGCATACGCCGGCGGCAACGGTGAAGGCCCTTGCGGCACAGGCGGCCGCCACCGACTTCGTGGGCCGCTATGCGAACGTGAAGGCGATGGTGGGTCTGGGGGTGCTTGTGGCCGCGCTCGTGGTGGGCCTGGTCTGGTGGGCGGGAAGGAAGGTGTTGTCGGTCGCACCTGTGAACGGCGTTCCCTTGAACGATTGCGTGCGCACGGACCGGCATATCGCGTCGTTCATCCAATACACCGATCCGCACCTGCCGAACGTCACCGGCCGCGGCGGCAACACCACCACGAGCATCAGCATCCTGCTCCTGCCGCTGGATGGATCGTCGCCGCTGCTGGTCCCGGTGGTGAAGGAGGTCGAAGGCAACGGGTACGCGCTGGCCCGCATCATGGGCAGCGATGGCCGCACGCTTTGGTTCGATTGCATGGGGCTTGGCGGGGTGCGATTGAGCGACCACACATTGGTCACCACGGAAGACCTGCGCGATGCAAACCCGACCCTGGACCCGGGCTGGTGGAAGGATCAACGCGGCATGGACGTCCTGGACGGCCGGCTGCACATCAACAATGCCGACCGCAGTGCGGCCTTGGACGTGGATCCCGCCACATGGAAGGCATCGCCGTCCGAGCCGAAGGTGGGGCCCACGCGGCCCGAACGTTCGGAGGTTCCCGACTTCATGGTGGCCGGGACGTTGGTCGGTGCCGATCGCTGGTTCGGGCTGCATGCGCCGGAGGATCTCGCTTCCACCTACAAGGTGGGCGAGTGGGTGCGCGCGGTGGAACGCGGGGAGGATGCCGAACGAATGCGCCGCCTGTTCACCGGGACCACCGAAGCCTCGTCCGATGGCGATCACTTCCGCATAAAGCGCCTTGACGCGCTGAGCGATAGCGGGTATTTGAACGCGGCGTTCCTGCGCGAAGGGAAGGACCTGCCACCGCTGCGCCTTGCGGATCCGGACGGTATGCTGATGCTGTACACCTCGGCGCCCGGCCAGCAAGGCACGCTCGTGATCGCCCGGGTGGACATGCAAGGCAAAGTGCTGTGGAGCACCGATACCGGCCTCGACAGGTTCCTGTTGCAGCAGGTGCTACCGGGCCCCGGTGCCTTCGCTTTCGTCGGCACGCGCCCGCCGATCCCCGACAAGTTGAGCGAGCCGTTCGTGGTGTGGGTGGATCATGCGACCGGGCGTAAGACGGAACATTCCCTGTGGCGCTGATCGCGGCGCGCCAGGTCCGGGGCAACGCGCGTGTTCACTGCGCCGTCTACACGCACCGACGATGACCCCGCCGTGCAGCCCATATCCCGTGCATATCGCTTCTACGTGGGCTCCTTTTCCGGATTCGGAAGGGAGATGTGGCTGCTCACGCTCATCACGTTCGTGAACCGCGCGGGCACCATGGTGGTGCCCTTCCTCTCGCTGTACCTGACCAAGGACATGGGCCTGACCCTGGAGCAGGTGGGTTGGATCATGATCTGTTTCGGCGCGGGTTCGGTGGTGGGTTCCTGGATCGGCGGGCGGCTCACCGATCGCATCGGGCACTTCGATGTGATGGTCGGAACGCTGACCGCCTCCGGCATCGCCTTCATCCTGTTGCAGTTCGTGAAGGGGTTCCTGCCGTTCTGCGCGGGCATCTTCCTGCTCATGGTGCTGGCCGACGGCTTCCGTCCGGCCATGTTCGTGGCCATTCGCAGCTATGCGAAGCCCGAGGACCGCACCCGTGCGGTGACGCTCATCCGCCTCGCGATCAACCTGGGCTTCAGCTTCGGACCGGCGATCGGCGGGTTCATCATCGCCACGTGGAACTACGGCGGCCTGTTCTGGGTCGACGGCCTGACCTGCCTCGCCGCAGTGGTGTTGATGGGCGTGGGACTGCCCCGTCGCCGCGGGCCCGCGGAAGGCAACGGCGCCTCCGCTCCGGCGCAGCGCTCACCTTACCGCGATGGGCCGTACCTCTTCTTCCTGTCCACGGTGGTCGTGATCGGTGTCGCCTTCCTGCAGTACTTCAGCACCGTGCCGCTCTACTACCACGATGTGCACGGCGTTGGCGAGTCGTACATCGGTCTGCTGCTCGGGTTCAACGGCCTGCTCATCTTCCTGGTGGAGATGCCCTTGATCCGGTACTGCGAAGCACGGCGCCATGGCCTGCACGGCTTGCTGCGTGCCAGCACGGCACTCTTCGCGATCGGTTTCGCGCTGTTCAATGTGAGCATGGCGAACGCGGTGCTGTGGATCGGCATGGCGTTCACCACGGTGGGCGAGATGCTCAACTTCCCGTTCATGAACCGCTTCGCCAACGAACGCGCGGACGGCGGGAACGCCGGCGCCTACCTCGGCGCCTTCACCATCGCGTGGAGCGTGGCGCAGATCATCGCGCACGCCCTGGGCCTGAACCTGGTGGATCGTTTCGGCTACAGCGCCACCTGGTACGCGTTCACCGTGCTGCTGGTGGTGGCCATGGGCATGCTGTGGATGCTGGAACGCATGGTGCAACGCGAAGCGGGCACCGCGCGGTGAAGCGGGATCAGGCCGTGTGAACGGTGCGCGATGCGGCCGGGGCCACGCCGAACGCCTCCTTGTAAATGCGGCTGAAGTGCGACAGGTTCTCGAAGCCGCACTGGAACGCCACTTCGCTCACCTGCAGGTCGCTGCTGGCCAGCAACGTGCGCGCGCGTTCCAGGCGGCGCTGGCGGATCCACCGGCCCGGTGGCATGCCGAACACGTCCTGCACGTCGCGCTTGAACGCGGCCAGGCTGCGTCCCGAGAGCCGCGCCAGGTCGGTGAGCGCGAGGTTGAAGCAGTAGTTCTCCTCCATCACCCGCCGCACGCGTTCGCGCACCGGGTCGTTCAGCAACGAACAGAAGTAGCCGAACAGGTGTTCGTTCTCGGGGTCGTTCACCACCGCCAGCAGCAGTTCGCGGAATTTCAACCGGAGCAGTTCGGGCGATGAGCGACGGGACTCCTGGAAATGCGGGATCATGCCTTGGAAGAAGCCCTGCAGCACGCGGTCGGTATGCACGGGGATCACGGTGCCGGGCTGCTGCGGGCGATCGCGGCGCTCCAGGCCCATGCTGCGCACCGTTTCGCAGATGAACTCATCGCTCAGGAAGAAGAGCACCACGCAACTGGGCTTGTCCAGGTACTGCTTGATGATCGAAGCGCCCTTCCGCACGAAGGCGGTCTCTCCGGCATGCAACACGCGTTCGCCTTCCTGCGAATACCAACCCTTGCGGCCTTCGAGCATGTGCACGAAGTAATTCTCGTGGCTCCAGATGTCCTGCACCACGTTCTCCAGCGGGCAGTTGAACTCGGTGATCAACTCCTTATCGCAGCTCAATTGCCGGAACACCACGGGATCCTGCTTCACCTTGTCCAGCAGATTGTACATGAGGCTTTCCATGGCGGTGGGAGAAGTGGCCCGAATCTACGACCGGCGCGGCATGGACGCATGCCGGAGACCACCGTGCCGGGGCCCTCACGAACGGGCGAGTACGGCTTCGATCGCATCCGCCAGCCTGGCGCAGGCACGGATGGTGTCGCTGTGCAATTCGGGCCGCGGAGTGATCGTGCTTTCGCGGAGCGCATCGACCCTGCCGGGCAGTTCCGCACACCGCGGATCCGATGCGATGCCGCGTTCCATCTGGAGGTCGATCTCCGCCAGGAGCCCTTCGTCCACGCGCCCGTGCCGCAGTTCGGTCTCGAGCATGAGCACGCACCTGCGCAGGGCACGCAACCGGCGGGCGAGGTCGAGGTCGTTCATCGCAGCGGCGAAAGTCGGGAATGACGGGAACGGGTGGGCGAGGGAAGGCCACGAACCCCGTTCCCGGTGAAGGGCCGTGGCGGGTGCGATCACGTTCCACACCCCATGTTCGTGCGTGAGGCCGTTGGAAGACAAGGCGCACCGCTCCGTGCTGTTCCCGCACCGGTTGCGTGGACCCATCCTCCGGACGGCCCCATGGGATCGCCGACCTGCCGCTCGTGTCGTGGGGCTTCGACCGGGCCGTGGGTCCAAGGCCACTGGCACGAACGTGCTATTGGAAGGCAACGGGGATCTCCTCAACTTGGCAGCATGACCCATGGCCTTGGCTTCCTCCATAGCTGATCGGGACCGGAACGGGGAGCGGGGCGCGTGCGATACCGTTCCTGCACGAACGATCGATCGTGCGATGGTGCGAACCACACCAGGTGCGGACCGCGAACACTGTTCGAACGGTCCATCGCTTCCTTGTGCGCAGGGACATTGTTCGCGATCACCCGTGCGATCGAGGATCGTCCTTGTGAAGGGCGTGCTCGCGTGCATCAGCGTTCACCTCGCATTGGCGGTGGGCGCGCAATCGTTGGAGACGCGGGCCGTGGTGAGCGGCGGCGGTCACGGTGATCCCGGGGGCGTCTCACTTTCGTGGTCCATCGGGCAGCCCTGTAGCAACACGTACGTTGCTGCCGCTCAAGCGATCACCTGTGGCGTGCAACAGCCCGTGCGGTTCACCCTCACGCTTGCGGTAACGGCCCTGCTCGGTGGTCCTTACGACGATGCCACGGACCTGATGCACGACAGCCTGCGCGTGCTGCACGATGTTCCGCTGGTGGAACCTTATTCCGCCGCGGGCCTCGCGCTGGTCGGTCCGCAGGAAGGAAGTGCGCTCCGCCCAATGGCGCTGGACGTATCGGGAAACGATGCACTGGTGGACTGGGTGTACATCGAACTGCGCGATCCCGTGGATCCCGGTGTGATCATGGCGGCCCGACCGGCGATGCTACAGCGCGATGGTGACGTGGTGGACGTGGACGGCGTATCGCCTGTGCGCATCGCGGCGAATCCCGGTGACTACCGCATCGCGCTGCGCCATCGCAACCATCTGCCCGTAATGACCCTCGACGTTGTGCATGTGGCACGCGAAGGCACCACGCTCGACCTCACCGACGGCAGCGTGGCGCTTCATGCACCCAACGGCCAGTGGATGCGCGACGGGCGCGCGCTGCTTTGGCCGGGGGATGTGACCGGCAGTGGCGAGGTGAAGTACACCGGCACAGGCAACGATCGCGATCCCGTGCTGATCGCCATCGGCGGCACCGTGCCCACCGCCACGATCGGCGGCTACCTGCCCGCCGACGTGAACCTGGACGGCACGGTGAAGTACACCGGCGTGCGCAATGATCGCGACGCCATCCTGATCACCATCGGCGGCACCGTACCCACGCAGGTGCGCGCCCAACCCCTTCCTTGATCACCGGCACCATGCGGATCCCCAACCTCCTGTTCGCGCTTTTCCTGCCCGTGCTGCTCGCGGCGCAAGCACCCCAGGCGTTC
>CAZFAW010000090.1:0-8528 GCA_964517015.1 uncultured Chryseobacterium sp. | reverse complement strand
CAGCACATAAAGGCCAGTCGTCAGGTCCGCCATTGAGATCACGACCTGCGCGGCACCCAGCGGCCATTGAGCCTGGCGCACCAACTGGCCTTGCCCATTACGCAGGTCGATCCGAGCGCTAGGCAACACCGGCTCGTCGGAGCGTATTGTTACAACGCTTCCGAACACGTCCCAGGTCACCTGAGCACCCATGGCACCGTGCTCAACCACGCCCACGTTCGATCCACAGTAGGCTAGGTCTTCAGACACCCGCACGTCGTCCACGAATGCGTATGCTAATGGAAACCCTCCATCAATATCCTGCACTTCAGGCCAGCTCAGAGAGTCGGCGAAAAAATTGGTGATCGCCAAGAAGCGATAGGCGGAGTCCGGCACGTAGTACCCGCTCACGTCGACCCAATTGGCCGTATCCGCTAGCACCGTATCCATGTGGATCGCCGCATCGTTCGGGTAGAGCAGCGCACCCCAATCCGTGGGGAGGTTCACGAAAAACCGTAGCCCAGGCCCTCGTGCCTTCCAAGCTGCGGAATTGGCCGAGCCCGCGACGAAGCCGCCACAAGCGACTTTCATGGAGACACAGACAGGAACCCCTACCTGCAGTGGCTGCAGAAGTTCCGTAGCAATGATCTCTCGGTAGTCCGGATCGCCTTGAGCATAGGTGGCCAAACCCATATATCCGTCACCATCGTAGGATAGCTGATACCCGAATTGGTTAAGGGGTACGCCCGAGATCACCCCTGCCGAACAGGCATTGAAATAATCGCTGCTCAGGGTGTACGGACTGGTCCAGCCCTCTACTAAAGCCCACTGACCAAAGAACTCTGGACACGTCAAATACTCCTCGAACGATCCGTTGGGCACCAAATTCTGTGCATGCAGCACGGGGTTCACGGCCACACACAAGCAAAGGGCAAGCACCGGCTTCATCGCATTACGGAGTTCGATGGCGAGAAGGTAACGCGCCGGAGCGCTGGCACCACGTGTGCGTGCGCAGCACGCCCTGCCAACCCCTGCGCGGTTCTAGAGAGAGAGAGATTGCGCCGAGGAACGGCCATCGCGCGTTCGCCTTGCGAACAAGCAGAAATGAACAGGTTCAGCATGGCGAGAACAAAAGGAACGAACCGAACCTCGAAACCCGAATTTTCAAGACATGAGTTATGCACCGGCTTTCAACCGGTTTTTCACCGCGGGCGGGGCTACATCTTGTTCGCTTTCGTAATTCGCTCGCACTGGATACGCTGTTGGGTTGCTCACACGGCGGCGCACAGGTGGCAAGGATGGATCAAGGCTTGCCCTTCTCCATGCGGGAGTGTGGTATGCTCGGATCGGCGTACGGATGGGTAGTCCTTCCTTGCTGCTCAAGGCGAGTTCGCACCCTTCTCGGCGTTCTCCCTGGTGAGCCGTAGGACAAGGCGCTGCCACGATGCGCGGGTTCGGCCCATCGCGCCTCAGATCACGTTGTACCAGGCCAGCAGCGCAAAGGCCACGAGCACCATGTAGATGGCGGCGGCGATGGCTTGCGGGGGTACACGGCGTAGAAAGGAGCTCATGTTCCCTATTTGGCCGCGAAACAACCCCTGGGACATGGCGTGCACGCCAAGCGATCCTGAAGCTTCGTGCAACACCCCTCAGGGCAGTTGCTCCACGCGCGTGTTGGTGGGCACCACCCCGCCGATGTTGCCCAGGATCACGTCGCGATCGTTGCCGGTGCCGGTGTACTTGGCGCGGCCGTCCATGTTCACGTCGCTGATCAAATACCCGATCACGGTGTTGGTGGGCACCACCCCGCCGATGGCCGTGAGGATCGCATCGCGATCGTTGTCGGTGCCCGTGTACTTCAACTTGTACGGCGGAGCGGTATCGTACACCGCGTTGCCTGCCCAGAGCGCCATCTGCGCACCCACGGTCTCGCGGGCGTTGGTGCCGTAGGTATCGGTGCCGCTGCTGCGGAAGTCGATCGTGGTGGCGCTACCGGTCAAGGGCACGGCAGCGGCCGTCATGCAGCCCAGGTGGTTGCGGTGGCGGATCGCCACGTAGTAATCGCCCGGCGGCACGTTCAACGAGATGTTCGAGGTGCCGTCGGCGGCGCTCACCACATCGCCATCGCGTTGCAGCAGCGCGTGGCGCGTGGCCGAGAGGATCGCGGGGTTGCCGCTGCTGCGCAATTCGATGCGCACCCAGTCCACGATGGCGTTGGTGCCGGAGGTGGTGAGCACGCCGGAGGTGGTGGTCTCCCCGCCCCCACCGGCCGCATTGGCGAAGCCCAGCGCGGTGTACGGTTCCAGCACGGGGAAACTGCCTACGGTGCGCAGGCTGTCGTACATCAACACGGAGGGCGAGGTCACCAGCGGGCCTTCGAGCCACGCCTTCACGGCCAGCGCCACGTTGCCGGAAGAACCGCCGGTCACCGTTACGGTGTAGTCCTCGGTCTCACCGAACACGCACTGGTTGCACGCGGTGATGGCGCAAGGGTTGGCCTGGTCGTACGCGCGGACGCGCAGGCGGGTGGGTCCGTTCAGCGCGCCGGCGGGCACGGCGATGGTGCCGCTGAACTGCGGGCTCATCACGCTGTTGGTGGGGATCACCTGCTCGCCGGCATCGATGAAGTCGCCGTCCTGGTTCCAATCGGCCCAGGCGGCCAGGTAGCTGGGGAAATAACTGCCCCCGCCCACCTGCACACCGCGCACCACCACGGCATGCGAGGCGCCCGCCGTCACGCTGCAGTTCATGGCGGTGAAGTTGCCGTAGCCGCCGGTGGAACAATCGCTGTTCAGGTTGCTGATGCTGCCGCTGCTGCCGGTGAGGGCGAAGTGGTCCACCACCAGGGCGGTGCCGGCATCGCACGGCGAAAGGAAGGTGGGCGTGCAATACACGAGACCCGTGGTGTAGGTGGCCACGTTGCTGTAGGTGTTGCAATCGCCATTGGTGGCCTTCACCCGATACCAGTAGGTGGTGTTCGACGCCACATCGGTATCGGTCCAGGTGGTGGCGCTCACACCTGCGGAGCCGAAGGGCAGCGGTTCGAACCCGGCCACGGCCGAAGTGGTGCTGCGCTCGATCAGGTAGCCGCGGTCGTTGGTGGCGTTGTCCGTCCAGGTGAGCACCAGCGCGCCGCCCACGAGGGAGACGGAAAGACCGCTGGCAGCAGCCACCGTTTGCGGGGGCGCGTCCAACGTGTAGGCCGAATGGCCCAGGCGGGTGACCAAACCTTGTGCGATGCGCGTGTACTGCTCTGCGGTGAAACCCACCGGGTACGCCCCGCAGTAGTCGGGGTAGTAGCTCATGATGTTGTCCGTGGGCGGCACGTAGGCGTTGCCGAACGCATCGGTGCCCGTGCCGGTGTACACGCAGTTCGCCTCATCGAAGCTGGCATCGGCGTAGCGTGGATCGGCCGGGGTATCGCACAGCAGATCGCCATCGGTGGTGCAGTTCGCCTGCCCGCCGGTGCGCGGTACGGCTTCGGCCTGCGGGTCCGAGTTGCCGTTCTCCGTGCCCTGGTGCGTGTGGTACAGGTTGAAGTAGTGCCCCATCTCGTGCACGAAAGTGCCGTTGGGGTCGCTGTAGGTGCAGCTGTTCACCATCATCACCCGGTTGGCGCCGGCGCTGTTGTTGGGGAAGTACGCGTAGCCGCAGATCGCGCCGTTGGTGGTGGTCATGGCATCGGCGAAATACACGTTCACCGCATTGGTGGCCGTGGTGAAGAGCGCCACCATGCCCGCCTCGGTGTCGTTGTCGGGCGACTGCTCGTTGTAGGTGTAGTAGTCGGTGTTGTTGGCGAAATCGGGCGCTGCCTTCCAATAGAACTCGATGCCGGCCGCGTGGTAATAGGCGTTCAGGAAGCTGAGGCCCGTGTTCAATTGCGCCTGCGTGATGCCGCCGGTGCCATCGCTCAAGCGCACCACGTGGGGTTGGATCGGCACGCAGGTGGTGCCCGCGTTGCGCAGGGCGGTCACATCGATCCGCGCCACCACATCGCGTGTGCGAGCGTATTCGTGCGGCGTGGGCGGCGCGGTGCCGCAGGGTTGGGCGAAGGCGGTGAGGGGAGCCGCGCTGAGGGCGGCCAGGGCCAGGGCATTTCGCATGGGTGGGGAACTGGTACGGCGAAAGTGCGCCCGCGCGGCCCCGTGCGCGCGCGCACCCTGCACATGTTCTTCACCGGCCGGGGTTGGCGACCCACCGCGCCGATATCCGGGCGAAAACCACCGACCTTCGCGCTGCGCGTGACCTTCCGCTTCCCGCGCGTCCGAAGCCGGCACATCCCCCCCGCACATGCTCGACGAGATCCTCTCCACCCTGAAACAGCAGGCCGCCCCGCAGCTCATGGAGCGCATCGGCTTGAACGAACAACAGACCCATGGCAGCCTGCAGGCTGCGGCAGACAGCGTGAAGCATGTGGTGGCCGGTGGTGACGGGTTCGGCATGGACGACCTGCTGAACCTCTTCAGCCCTGCCAAGAACACACCCGCTGCCGATGGCATCCTGGATTCCATCACCCGGGTGTTCAGCGGCAAGCTCACCAACGACGTGGGCCTCAGTGCCCAGCAGAGCTCCGGCGTGCAAGGCGTGGTGCTGCCCCTGATCATGGACCTGCTCAGCAACAAGGTGGGCGGCAATGCCGGAAACATGCAGGGTCTGCTCAACGCCTTCACCGGTGGCGGGCTCTCCGGCATGGCCGGCGGACTGCTGCGCGGCCTCTTCAAGTGAACCCCGATCCCCTACCCCACATGCCCATCCTGAAAGTGATCGAAGTGCTCGCCAGCAGCAAGACCAGCTGGGAGGACGCCGCCGCTCAAGCGGTGAAGGAAGCCAGCAAGACCGTGCGCGGCATCCGCAGCGTGAACGTGCAGAACCAGAGCGCGGTGGTGGAGAAAGGCCGGATCGTGGAGTTCCGCGTGAACTGCAAGATCACCTTCGCGATCGAGAAGTAGGCGCGTCTTCACTCCAGCACCAACGCACCCGTGCGATCGCGCCCTGCGGCGTGGATCAGCACGTGGTACACCCCTGGCGCGGCAGCACCGAAGGCTTCGCGCTCGATCCGCAGCCATCCCGCTTCATCGGTGTGTTGGGCCTGTTCCAGCACGATCCGTGCATCCAGGCCCACCACGCGCACGTCCACCGGTGCCGAGGGCGCATCCGGCAGCTGGATCGCGAGCGCGCCCTGTGCGAAGGGCACCGGTTGGATCACGGGATCCCCGGCCAGTGCAAGGTGCACAGGCACCACCTCGGATAACGTTGGCGTTCCGTCCAGGTCCACTTCCTTCAACCGGTAGTACGACCACCCGTTCAAGGGTTGCGGATCACGCGCTGCATAGTGCAGCTCCTCGATGCTGTTGCCGGCGGCCGGCAGGGTGAGCACGGCGTGGAAGTCCACGCCATCCGCGCTGCGTTCCACGGTGAAGTGGTCGCTGTTCGTTTCGGTGAGCGTGGTCCACGCGAGGTCCACATACCGCGAGACCGGTTCGGCGCTGAAGCCGAGCAGTTCGATCGGCAGCGGCGATTGTGCGCCGTTGCGCGTGCCGATGTGCCAGGCCTGCGCCACGCCCACGGTGTTCAATGCGGTGCGGTTCGCTTCGAGTGGAACGGAGGCGCTGGTGGTGGCCGCGTACGTGCCCAGGACGCTACTGGCCAGCGAGGCGTTCAGGTCGGTGAGCACGAAAGGGCTGAAGCCCTCGCCACCGAAGCGCAGGGCACCCGTGGACCCGTTCACCGCGAACCCGTTCGCAGCGGTCAGGCTCCAGGTGGCGGTCGATACCCCGACCACGGTATTGCCCCAGCTCGCATCGGCATGGAAGGCGCTGATGTGCCCGCTGGCCGTGGGCGAGTGCCGCACGCTCAGCGTGCCGCCGGCGCTCAGGTTCGCACTGCTGCCGAACCACAACGGGCGGTATTCCGCCGTTGGTGTGCCCATGGGAAAGAGGCCCGCATCGCTGCCCACGGCCACCGCGGTCACGGGGAACCATCGGTTGAACGCACCGCCGGACACCCAGCCCCCGGTGCGCGCCAGCGTGCCGGGAACGGCGGTGGAAATGCCGAGCGTGAGCGTGTTGTTGTTCGCATCGATGGTGCCGCTGTTCAAGGTGAGCAGCGTACGCACGGTGGCGTTCACGTTCAGGGTGAGGCCCGTTGCCATCGCCGTGGTGAGGCGGTAGAACAGCGGCGGGTAGGCCGCATCGCCATCGAGGGACTGCGCGGTGCCATCGAGCACCACCGTGCCGCCGCCCGTGCCGAACTGGATCGCGGTCTGCGTGTTCACCGTGGAGATGTCGCCCGAATAGGTGCATGCCGTGCCGTAGGCCGGCACCAGCGCACCCGCGCCGGTCTGCTTGTACAGCACGTTGCCGTTCACGTCGTCGGGCTGGCTAACGGCCAGGCGCATGTGGCCGGGCCCCGTGCTCACGAAGGTGTTGTTCGAACCGGCCGCGAAGGTGTTGCCGCCGATGGAGTTACTGTTGCCCGAGCCCTGCTTGGTGAAGGTGTTGGTGCTGCCGTTGAAGGTGCTGTACGCCACGGTGAGGTGCGAGAGGCCCCACAGGTCAGCGTTCGCCTGGAAGGTGGTGCTGTTCACCTGCACGGTGTCCGCCTTCAGGTCCACGGGGCCGTTGAACACCACGGGGTAGGCCGTGCCGCCGCAGTACACGCGCGAATTGCTGATGCCGATGAGGCTTTGCTGCAAATTGCCCACCTGCGTTACGCGGCGGAAGTAGACCGAGGTGAGGCCCTGCACCGTGCCGGTGATGAACTGGCCGTTGGTGGTCAGGTTCACTGCGGAGTAGCCCGAGTTGCCGAAGTAGATGTCGCCCGTGCTGGTGTTCGACGATTGCGCCTGCACCGTGTTGTCGAAGGTGACGGTGTTGGCGTGGCTGGAATCGGAATCGGCGAAGGTGATGTTGCCCGTGTGCGTGACGCGCGCCACCACCGGGCCGTGGAAGGTGGCATCGGCCGTGCCGTTGCCGTTCTGGCGGCAGATGAAGAAGCCGCCCACGGTGGTGCTGGTCATGCGCGTGGTGCCGTAGAACGCGTTTCCATGCGAATTGGAGCAGATGATGAAGTTGTTGTTCGTTCCGGCGAGCGCGTTGGCATTGAACGTGGCGTTCACGAAGGTGTCCGGCACGGCCACATTGTCGCCCATACGCCAGCGGCTGGCACTGGCCGTGGCGGTGAAGGTCACGGGGCCGTGGTAGTAGTTGCCCCCGCCGAACACATCGTCCACGTTCAACGTCTTGGTGAAGGTGGCTGGGCCGTATTGCGCGACGCCCACGAGCTGGATGCGGCCGCAGGTCACGTCCACGGTGAGGTCCTGTGTGGCATCGCCGAGCCGGTAGGTGGTGAAGTTGATGCGGTTGATGTTCGAGGGATCGGTAACGGTGAAGCTGCCGCCCGCCACGCTGGTGATCATGGCCGCGCCCGTGAGACTGTGCGTCTGGGCGGTGCCGCTTCCCGTTAGGGTGAGCGCCTTGCCGCCGAGGTCCAGTGTACCGCTGGTGTGGTCCAGGTCGTCGGTCACGGCAACGGGGTCGATCAGCAGCACACCGGGCATGGCGGCACTGGTGTTGGTGATCCGCAGGTCGTAGAACGTTTCGGTGCCGCCGCTTCGGCTGATCTGCTGCGTGCCGCTGCTTCCGTTCCAATACACCACGCTGGTGCCTTCCACGAAGGGATCGGCCGCCGTGCTGGTGTTGCTCCAATCGCCCGCCACGTAGATCGTGTTGGCGCCGCCCGATGCATCGAGGACGCCGGTTCCGCTGATCTGCAGCTTGAAAAAGGTGAAGGCGCCGCCGTTGAAGGCCGCGGTGCCCACCACGTTGCTGTTGCCGCCACACGTGAGCGCCAGGGTGGTGAAGGTGCTGGTGCCTCCGGCGCTCACGAACAGTCGGCCTGCGGCGTTGATCGTGCCCGTGCCGCCGCCACCGCCCACCGTGCTGCCCGCCGTGGTGATCAGCTGGCCGCCCAGGGCGATCGTCACGTTCGCTCCGAAGAGCAACGATCCGCCCACGGTCACATCGCCCGTGAAGGTGCGGCTGCCCGTGTTGCTGGCGAAGGTGAGCGAGCCGGTGATCGCGCTGGTGCCCGTTACCGAGAAGGTGAAACCGGAGAGCGAGCTGGTGGCGCCCGCGTTCACCGCCAGGTTGCCGGTGACGTTGATCGTGCGCGTGGCGCCGTTGCCGGTCACGCTGCCGGTGCCCGCGAAGGTCAGGTTGCCCGTGACGGTGAGCGTGCGGTTGTTGTTGCTCAAATTCAGCGTGCCGTTCACCGTCAGGTTCACGCAGGTCTGGTTGGTGGTCAGGTTGATCTGATCCCCAGCGGCAATGATCGCGTTATCGCCCGCTGCCGGCGCGATACCGCCCGCCCATGAGGCGCCCGCGTTCCAATTGCCCCCACCGGTGCCGTTGCTGGTGCGCGTAGCAGCGTGCGCACTGCCGATGAAGGCGGAAAGCAGTGCGAGGGTACAGAGCCGCAGGTACCCGGCTAGGAACGGGAGAGGGTATTCCATGATGGGCCTGCGTTGGAGCGCGGCCCTGCTACGGGAT
>CAZFAW010000089.1:2255-8552 GCA_964517015.1 uncultured Chryseobacterium sp. | reverse complement strand
GAGTGCAGTTCGGGCATGTGCTCGAAGTTCATGCCGTAGACCCCGGCCACGAAGTTCAAGGGGATGAAGATGGTGCTGATGATGGTGAGCAGCTTCATCACCTGTGTCATGCGCGCGTTCTGGCTGGCGTGATAGGCGTTCTCCAGGTTGGTGAGCATGTCGCGGAAGGTGCCGATGCTGTCCGCGATGTACACGGTGTGGTCCTGGAGGTCGTTGATGTACCGGCGCGTGGCCTTGTCGATGAGCTCGTTCTGCAAGGTGTTCAACCGGCCGGCCAGTTCACGCGTGGGCGTGGTGTAGCGGTTCACGGTGATCAGCAGGCTGCGGATCTCCTGCAGGGTGTGCAGGTCCTCGTTGCCGGGACGCACGCTCACCTTGCGCTCCAGTTCCTCGATCCTGCGGCCCACGTCCTCCACGATCAGGAAGTAGTTGTCCACGATCACGTCCATCAGGGCGTACAACAGGTAGTCGGCCCCCATGCGGCGCACGCGGCCGGTGTTGTTGCGGATCCGGTCGCGGATGGGTTCCAGCACGTCGCCCGGCTTCTCCTGGAAGGTGATCACGAAGCCCCGGCCCAGCACCAGGCTGATCTGCTCGCTCACGATGCCGCCGGTCTCCTCGTCCAGGCTCAGCATCTTCATCACCACGAAGAGCGTGTCGCTGTACTCCTCCACCTTCGGGCGGTGATCGGTGTTCAGCACGTCCTCCAGCAACAGCGGGTGGAACCCGAAGCGCTCGCCCACCTTGTTGATCACCGTGTCGTCGCCCAGCCCGTCGATGTCGAGCCAGGAGATGTGGCGTGCGGTGTCCGCGAGTTGGAATTGCGACAGGTCGGCCAGTGCGTGCTCGCGCACCTCGTCCGCGTTGTATACGAACAGCCCGATGCTGGCCTTGGCGATCGTTTCATCGCCCACGGAGACCAGGCTGCCCGGGGGCATGCCCGCCTTGCCGCTGCGCCGGCGCACTTTCTTCATTCGACCACGGGTTGGCCCGCCGGAGTGGCGGTCTCGTTGCGGTGCACCACCACGCGGTGCGGGTACGGGATCTCGATGTCCTCGCGGCGGAATCGCTCCACGATCACCTTGTTCAGGTCGTAGTGCATCATGCGGGCGGTCACAGGGTCCCTGGCCCACACGTAGGCACGCAGCACCAGGTTGCTGTCGCCCATGCGAACCAGCCGCACGGGCAGTTCGTCCGTGCCGTGGGCCAGCTCATCGGCGGTGCGGCGATCGATCCGGTCGGGGTGCACCAGGCATACCTCGCGCAGCGCACGCATGGCCCGGTCAAGGTCCACGGAGTACCCCACCGGGACCTCCACGAACTCGCAGGTGGCTTCGTCGCGGATCGTGCTGTTGGTGATGGTCGCATCGCTGATCACCGCATTGGGAATGATGATCCTCCTGTTCTCGAAGGTCAGGATCACCGTGTGCCGCAGGGTGATGTCTTCGACGGTGCCGCTGAGCGTGTTCGCGTTCGACGGGTCGCCGATGTGCACCATGTCGCCCACGCGGAACGGTTTGAAGCTCACGATGAACACCCCGCTGATGATGTTGCTGAAGGCCTTCTGCGCGCTCAGGCCGATCAACAGGCCCAGGATGCCGGCGCCCGCGAACAGGGTCACGGCCAGCGATTTCACCGATGGGATCGTGTACACCACCGCGGCCAGCGCGACCAGGCTCACCATGAAGCGCACGCCGTTGCGCAGGAAACGGTAGCGCGTCACATCATCGCGGCCCTGCGCCTTGCGCCGCTCGTAGCTCGTGCGCAACAGCACGTAGATCAGGCGCTCCACCACCAATGCCAGGATCGCGATGGCCAGCACCTTGGCGAAGACCAGCAGGTGGGGTGCGAGCTTCTCCCAGGTGTCGGGCGCGCTGTCGGCGAGCTTCTTCATGCCACGGTGCGGGCAAACTTAACCGCGCACGCTTGCACCCTTCGGCTCAGGCATCGGCGAGATCCGAACGCAGCGTTGTTCCTTCCGCCACTTCCTTCGGCGGCCGCCCGTGTTCGAACACGCGCATGTCGCGACCCGACAACTGTAGCGCGCGGTCCACCACATGCAGCAGCGACCCTTCGCGCAGGCCCGCCACCTTCACCTTCGGGTTCATCACCAGGAACTCGGCGATGCGCTGGTCGCGGCTTTCGCCGGCATGGCCCTCCGGTCGCACGTCCGTGTAATGCGGATTGATCTGGAAGGGCACCAGGTGCATGGCCCGCAGGCTCGGCGGCTCGGTGATGGGCATGTCGTTCGTGGTCATGATGGTGGGGCAGGCCACGTTGCTGCCCGCGCTCCAACCGATGTACGGCATGCCGCGTTTGGCCCGGTCGGCGATGCCGCGGATCAGACCGGTCTTGTACAGCGTACGCAGCAATTGGAAGGTGTTCCCGCCGCCCACGGCCACGGCGTCGCAGGCCGCGAGCTCCGCGTGCGGGTCGCTGGCGCGGTGCAGGCTCACCAGGTCGTGCCCCATTTCGCCGAAGGCCTTCTGCGTCATGTCCGCGTATTCGTCCATGCTGAAGCTGACCGCGGCGAACGGCACGAAGGCCACACGTTGGCGCGCGCCCAGCAGCTCATGGATGTAGGGGCGGGGCCAGCCCAGGTAGGGTTCGCCCGGCAGCGTGGAGTTGGAAAGCAGGAGCAGGCGCATCATTTCGGTGCCACGATCGTTCCGCTGATCGTGAGGGTCAATGTGGAAGGATCTCCGTCCGTGGTCAGCGTCACCTTCCTTACCAGCGGTCCTTCGGGTGCATGCCCATTGAACTCCACCGTAACGGTGCGGGTGCCGCCCGGCGGGATCGGTGCGCGGTCGAGCGTGGCATAGGTGCAGCCGCAATCGGCCTGGTTGCTCAGGATGTGGAGCGGGAGCGCCCCTTCGTTGCGCAAGGTGAAGGTGGTGCGCTGCGGCTGGCCGCGTTCCACGGTACCGAAGTCCATGCGCTCGCGGTCCAGCACCGGGTGTGCCAGTCCCGGTGCCGCGTCCATCAGCTCCGCCTGTTCGATCTCGATCCGTCGTTCCAGCGCGGCGTTCACACCGTACACGCTGTTGCGTAGGTCCTCGAGCACATCGCTCACGCCTTCCACCGCACGGTATTCGCCATAGGGCGCCTTCTCAATCGTGAGCCGGCCGCCGTTCGGCGCCGTGCCGTCCAGGTAGGGAGCGAACACCCCGCCGTGCACCGTGCGCAGGTAGTTGATCATGCTCTGGATCCGGCGCAGGCTCAGGTTCACGTTGTAATCGCTCTTGGCCAGCGGGCTGGCGAACCCGCGCACCACCAATTTGATCCGCTGACCTTCGTCCATGGCCTGCTCCAACAGCACGATCAGGTCGTTCAACCGGTTGAAGCCACCGTCCACCGCGTTCAGGAAGAACGCATCGATGGCCGCGATGCCCTGTGCGTTGCCGCCCCAGGCCGCATGGTAGTCCTGCACCAGGGCCTTGTACCTGCGGTAGGTGCTTTCGTAGGTCTGCGCGGTGAGGGTGTCCCAACTGCGCGGCTCGGGTTCGTCGTTGTGGAAGTACAACCGGATGGGCAGCTTCTCACGCAACGAGGTGATGTGCCTCAAGGTGACCAAGGTGGCCGTATCGGCCGAAGCGGGTGCGGGGCTGGCGACGGCCCCGCCGTAGCTGAACCGGTAGATGTCGTCGCAGCACGTTTCGCCTTTCGCGGCCAGCGACCCCACGCGGTTGCTGGTGAAGAAGCCGCTCATGGTGCCCATGTCGAAGGTGGGGTACAGGTCGTTCGCGGGGCTGTTCAAGGGGTACTTGAAGTTCTCGGGGGTGGTGAAGCCACCTGCGCTGTCCTTGCTCATGAAGTTGTCGAAGCCCCCGAACCCCGGCAGGAAATCGCTGCTGAAATACAGTTTGCGTTGCACCGTGTCGTAGAACGGACAGGTCTCGTTGCCGGGCGTGTTCACCGGCGCCCCGAGCGCGTGCACGTGGGTTACGCTGTGTTCCCCGTCGTATTCCCCGGTCCAGATGTCCATGCCGCCCATGCCGCCGGGTGCGTTGCTGGCGAAGAAAATGCGTTGTGTACCATCGATCACCGCCACCATGGGCTGGGTGCTTGTGGCTGTGGGGTCGATCCCGACCAACGGCCTGCAATCCGTGCCGGAGGATCGATGGATCGAGCACGGCGCACCGGCGAGGCAGCGGGTGAAGAGGAAGTGGTCCCCGCGTGCGCTCCATGTTGCGTTGGCATTGTCGCCGGTGCCGTTGGGCGGGCTCGCCGCCGGCACGCTCGGGGCGAATGAACCGCCCGCCGCCGCGCTGCGGTGGATGGTCACATGGTACACGCCCGTGTCCTGCACCTCACCGTCGGTGTTCACCTCGCCGCGCAGGCTGCTGAACCAGAGTGCGCTGTCCGGGCCTAGCCTGCCGCCGAACTCGCTGTCGTAGGTGTTCACGGTACCGGGCAGGTGCTCGATGGCCACGGTCTCCGGCGCCTGCATCAGCTCCATGGCCAGTTCGCAGCCCGCTATGCCGTTGTTCGCGCGCAGTTCGGTGAAGGAGGCGTTGTTCCTTTCCTTCTGCTTCACTTTCGCCCAGGTACGGCGCGCCTCTTCGTAGTCGCCCATGCACATCTGCATCTCGGCCAGCCAGCGGAAGGCCTCCGGATGCACGCGGCCCATGTCCTTCTTGGTCACTTTCTCGTAGTGCACGGCGGCTTGCGGGTACTGGTTGCTCAACCGGCAGGCTTCGGCCATGCTCCATTGCAGCTCCATGCGCCCGGGTTCCTCGGCCAGCGCGCTCGCATAGAAGCGCGAGGCGCCATAATGGTCGCCGCGCGCCATGGCCGCGTCCCCCCAACCGGTCCATTGGTCGGCGGTCTGCGCTGTGGCCAGCAGGGGGAGCATGGCGGGCAGGGCCCTCCAACAACGGCGCAGCATTGCGGGCCACGTGCTCATAGCTGGTCGGGGCAGGCTTTGTAGCGCGGTAGCGGCGGCTGCTTGCGCAGGATCCAGATGGCCGTGAGTTCGATGCCACCGCGGTTCCTGCTTGCCGGGACCAGGTCGCTCAGGTTGATGTCGTAGCTGATGCCGAAGTCCCACGCGTCGTATTCGAACCCGCCGAAGAGGTAGCCGGCATCGGCCGCGCGATAGAAACCTCCGAGCCGTACCGCGCGGCGCAAGCCGTACTTCTCGAATTGCACCATGCGCACCTGGCCACCGAGGATGAACTCGCGGAATTTCCCCTGCGCCATGTATTGGACCATGGGCAGCACGTCCACCTTTTCGCTCACGGGGAACCGCGTGAGCACGTGCAGCGCGGTGCGCATGTCCAGCGGAACGCCGGGCTCGTCGAGGAACCCGATGTCGGGCGTGGTGAGGTTGAAGAGGCCAAGGCCCGCCTGGAGCTCCTGGCGCGGGGCGCGGGTGTAGCGATAGACCAGGCCCGCATGCAGATCGGGGTGCGAGAGGCCGTCGCGTGCGAACGCTTCGTTGTTGTCCAGCGTGGGATCGTAGTAGTACCCGTTGTACTGGGAATCGAAGGAGAGGTCGCTGCGATCCAACGAAAGTGCGGTGATCCCGAATTGCAGGCCGCCGGTGACGCTTTGCGCACGGTTCTCGCCGAACCGTTCCGTCCAGGATGCGCCAAGGCTGAAATGAAAGGTGTTCAGCCTGGAATCACCGGCGCGATCGTTGAAGAGCCAGGCCCCGGCGCCAAGGCCCTCCTTGCCCAGGAAATTGCGCGCATCGCCGCCCAGTCCGAAGGTGGTGTAGGGTTTGGTAACGCTGCGCCATTGCTGGCGGAATACGCCTCCTGCACGGTAGTCACCGTCGAACACGCCTATGTTGGCCGGGCAGGTGCCCAGCGGGGTGTTGAAGAACTGCGAGAAATGGATGTCCTGTGCCCCGGCGAAAAGCGGCAGCAACCCGCACAGCAGGGGTACGCACCAGGAGCTCCGTTCCAGCTTCACGCACCGCGGTCGGTTCATCGGATCACGGTGGTGTTGCCTTTCAGGAAGAGGGTCTGCCCATCACCGCAAGTCACGTCCAGGTACCACACGAACACGGCGGGATCCACCTCTTTGTCCTTGTAAGTGCCGTCCCAACCGTTCGACTGGTCGGTGGTTTCGAACACCTTTTCGCCCCAGCGATCGAACACCCGGAAGAGCATGGAGGCGATGAAGCGGCCGCGAACGTAGAGCACATCGTTGTTGCCGTCGCCGTTGGGGGTGAAGGCGTTCGGAACGAACACGTCCGGTTCATCGCAGTTGAACTCGAACACACGCACGGTCACCGAGTCGATCCGCGTGCAGATGCCATCGCTCACGGTCACGTAGAACGTGGTGGTT
>CAZFAW010000089.1:0-2155 GCA_964517015.1 uncultured Chryseobacterium sp. | reverse complement strand
CCATCGAGCGCGGGGTCGAGCAGTTCCACGTGCACGTGCACGCTGTCGTACCCGCCGCAATCCACGCCCAACGGGCGCACGAAGAACACCGCGTCGCCATCGATCCCAAGGGTCAGGGTACTGTCCGCCGTGCTCGGGTTCAGCTGGTCGGTGAACAGGGGCGAGCTGCTCCATTGGAACGCATCGGTGGTGCCGAAGCCGTTCGCGGTGAGGGTCACTGCCACGGGCCCGGGGCCGCATACCGTCGTATCGTTGCCGGCGTCCACCGTGGCATCGGCCACGTCCACGAACTGGCTCACCGTATCGGTGCACAAGCCATTGCTGATGATCAGGGTGTAGTTGAGGTCGGAAGGCGGTGTGGCGAAGGGATTGGCCACGGTGGTGCTGCTCAGCCCGGTGGCCGGGCTCCATTGGTAGGTGATGCCGGGGTCGGCGATGGGTAACAGACCGATCTGGACCGTATTGCCGGCGCACACGCTGGTATCGGGCAGTGCGTATGCACCGTTGCCCAGCACCACCACTTGCTGCACCATGGTATCGGCCACGTTGCAGCTGGCTGCGTTGCTGGCCACGAGCGTTACGGTGTACACGCCGGGAGCAGGGTACACATGCGTGGGTTCGGGGAAGATGCTGGTGCCGCCATCGCCGAAGGTCCAGAAGTAGTTCGTGGCACCGTAGCTGGAGTTGTTGAAGGCGATGGGCGAGGGCAGGCAGGCCAGGTCGGTCGAGAAGCCGGCGACCACGATGGGGAAATCGAAATCGAACTTGAACACGCCGTTGTTGCAGTTGGGGCTGTTGTTGGTGGGGCTCCACGCACCCGGTGTGCTGGGGAAGTCGCTGTTGCCGCCACAACCGGCGCATACGCTTTCGTAGATGCGCCCGCGGCGGTCGAAGCGGCTGGTGCCACCGTCCACGTGCTCATGGCTCACGGACCCACCGAAGAAGGTGGCGTAGTAGAGGTCGAGCATGTCGATGTCGAACACGCCGATGTAGAAGTCGTTCCCGTCGGTGGTGGGTTGGTAGGCGTCCGGGGTCACTTCCATTCCTGCGGTGCTCAAGGCCAGCCCGATGCCGATGTTGCTGCCCCAACCCGCCACATAGATCTTCCTGCAATAGTCCACCAGGAAAGCGGTGGGCGAAATGTTGGGCTGACCACTACCGTTCCCGAAGCGCGAGCTCCAGACCGATGCGCCCAGATCCGGCGAGAGCTTGCTCAGGAATTGGCCGCCGTTGGGCAGGTTGTAGGGCGCACTGGAGATCAGTTCACCGCTGGGCGCCGCGGTCTGGCCGAAGAGGTAGATGCTTCCTGCGTTGTCCGCTTCCACGAAGTAGCTCTGGTCGTAGGCTCCGGATCCCCAATAGGTCGCGTTGAGCAGCGCGGAACCATCGTTCGCCAGCAAGGCCACGAAGGCATCGGCGGTGCCGCCTTGGTAAACGGGTTGCACCGCGCCACTGGTGGTGGGCAGGTCGGTGCTGTTGGTACCGCCGCAGATGTACAGGTTGTTGTCGTCGTCCAGTTCGCCTGCGTAGGCCGCATCGGCGGTGCTTCCCCCGAAGAACGTGCTCCAGATCAAGGTGCCGAGCGCGGCGTCCATCTTGAAGGCCACCCCGTCGTGCGTGCCGCCGGCGAAGGCGGGTTGGTAGCATCCGGAGGTGGTGGGGAAATCGGTGCTCTGCGTGGTGCTGATCACGTACACGTTGTCGTTCGCATCGAGCAGGATCTCGCCTCGGATCTCGTCGGCATAGTTGAACTTGAGCGCCGTGCTCGTGTTCAGTCCGTCGTTCTGGCTGCCGCCCACGTAGGTGCTCGCGAGCAACTGGGTGCCGTCGGCGCTCAGGCGTGCCACGATCATGTCCGATCCGTTCACGTAGTTCACGCCCAACCCTCCCGGACTGAAGGCCGTGCCACCGTTCCAGCCGGTATCGTAGGCTCCGGTGGTGGTGGGGAAGGCCGTGCTGCTGGTGGATCCAAGCACGAACACCTCGTCCGCGCCATTGGTGATCAAGCTGTGCGGCAGATCGTCTCCGCCGCCGCCGAGGAAGGTGCTCCAGCGCAGGTACGTGCCCGTGGTGTCGTATTTGGTGATGGCGATGTCGGTTCCGTCGCCCAGGCCGTCGCCGCCGTTGTGCGAAGTGTCGTAGGCCCCGATGGTGG
>CAZFAW010000088.1:0-8596 GCA_964517015.1 uncultured Chryseobacterium sp. | reverse complement strand
AGGCGGATCCGGGTGATGCCCGCGCCGCGGGCGGCATCCAGCAGCAAGGTCATCATGAGGGTGCCGAACCCCTTGCCCCGGTGGGCCTGTTGCACGGCGATCCCGAGCCAGGTGGTCCCGTTCTCCGGATCGAGGTGACCGTACGCCACGGGCGCCTCCTCGTCCAGCCACAACCAGGTGCAGAGGTGGCGATCCACCACCTCGAGGGGTCGCTTCCGGAAGTACCGGAAGGTCTGCAGGGAATCGCCGGCGCCGTCGAGGAAGGAGCGCAGCAAGGGATCGCGCGAGGAGGTGACCCGGTGGGAACGCATCAGCGATCGAGGTGGTCCAAGGTCAGTGCTTCGTCGCGGCACAGATCGCGCTTCAGGCGCACGCCCACCACCTCATCCAGGTGCTTGGGGGAAAGTCCGTTGGCCGGTCGCTTCGATCCGAGGTCGGCCGCGGAAAGCACGGTGCCCGCCTTCAGGTCCCGGGCGGCCACGAGACTGCGGCGCATGCCGTAGGTATTGGCGCGTTCGCGTTCGCCGGGCTGCTTCACGCCATCGCCCAGACTGCGTTCCACGTCGCGTATGCCTTGCACCAAGGCCCGGAGCCCGGCGGGTTCCAGCGAACTGGAATGATCGGGGCCGGGCAGCGCGCGGTCCAGCGTGAAGTGCTTCTCGATCACCTCGGCACCCAGGGCCACGGCGGCGAAGCAGACGAGGTTCTCGGGCACGTGATCGCTGTAGCCCACCCGCACCTTGAGCGTATCGCGCATGGTGAGCATGGCGCGCAGGTTCGCATCCTCGATGCGGGAGGGATAGTCCGTGTTGCACTGCAGCACGATCAGGTCGGTGTTCCCGGTGGACCGGATGGCGTGCACGGCCTCGCGCACTTCGGCCATGTCGGCCATGCCGGTGCTCACGATCATGCGCTTGCCGTATCGCGCCACCTGCCGCAGGAACGGCAGTTCCACGACCTGGCCGCTGGCGATCTTGAACGCGTCCACGCCGAGCGCGTGCAGCAGTTCCGCATCCTCCGGGTCGTAGGGGGTGCTCATGAACTGGATGCCGACGCGCGCGCAGTGCGCCTTGATGCGCGCAAAGTCATCGCGGCCCAGTTCCAGCTTCTTCAACATGTCGAACTGGCTTTCCGCGCGATCGGTCACTTCCAACTGGTAGTTGGCCTTGGGTGAAACAGCGGTGACGATCCGTTCGGCGCGGAACGTCTGGAACTTCACGCAATCGGCACCGGCAGCGCGTGCCTCCTCCACCAGACGCAGGGCCATGCCCACATCACCGTTGTGGTTCACACCGGCCTCGGCGATGATGTACACGCTCGACATGGCGCGCAAGTTACCCGGCCTCGCCGCTGATCAGGCGCGCGAACGCACCGGCCAGTTCCTGGCGATCGTAGTGCGCCGCACGGGCGCGATCGGGCGCCGGCACCTCCCCCCGCTGCACGGCCCGCACATGACCGGCCATTCCGTCCACGTCGCTGCGTTCGAACATGCGGCCGGCACCGCATTCGCGCAGGATCATGGCGGCATCGCTGGCCACGGGGCCGATGCCCAGGACCGGCCGGCCCACGGCCATGTACTCGAACAACTTGCCCGGCACGATCCGTTCGGCACCTGGCGCCTCGGGGATCACGAGCACCAGCAGATCGGCCGCGGCCATTTCGCGCAGCGCTTCGCCGTGGGGCACCACCGGCGCCCAGGTGCACCGGTCATCGATCCCTGCTGCCCGGGCGGCCTGCCGCACTTCGTCGGCCACGGTGCCCACGAACCGCACCTCCAACGGAACGTCCAACCGCGCACGCGCAGCTGCCAGGGCGTTGAAGAAGGTGCCCGGGGCATAGGATGCCGCCATGGTGCCGACGTACGTGATCCGGAACGCATTGCCGGAACGCTGGGCGGGCACAAGGCCCTCGATGTCGCCGGCATCGTAGCCGTTGGTGATGACATGGATCCGGCGGCCCACATCGGGCCCGTAGCGCGCAACGAACGCGGACCGGGTCGCGGGACCGGTCACCACCACCGCATCGGCGCGGTGCAGGGTGCGGAACTCCCATCGAGCGTCGAGCCGTGCCGCACGCGGCCCGCGCATGAACTCGTCCATGTAGTAGATGTCCGTCCACGGGTCGCGCAGATCGGCGATCCAGCGCAGGCGGGGGAAGCGTTCCTTCAACCGCAGCCCGATCAATTGCGAACTGTGGGGCGGGCTGGAGATCACCACGGCGTCGATGGGCTCGTTGGCGATCACCCGTGCTGCGGCCTTGTACGCATGGTGCACCCAGCCACGCCGCGCGTCCGGCACCATCCAGTTGCCGCGCACCCAGCGCATCGCCTTCTGCAACGGCCCGGCGCGTTCCGCATCGGCGAACCCCGCGTGCGGAACGGAGCGTGCCCCCAGGATCGCCGCCAGCCAGCGCAGGGGCTCGAACGAACGCGTGCGGATCACGCGCACATCGGTCGGCACGTCGTGCTCGAGCGACGGGTCCAGTACGGGATAACTGGCCCACCGCGGATCGACGGTGAGCACGATGGGGCGTACCCCGTGCGCCGGAAGGAGCTTCACGTTCTTCAAGCTGCGCTGCACACCGGCGCCACCGCTGGGCGGCCAGTAATAGGTGATGTACAGCACGGTGCGCATGCGCCGTTCGCATCAACCGACGCCCACGAGATCCTCCGCCCTGCGGAAGAGCGGCAGGTGCTCCTTGAGCCAGCGATCGTCGCGATCCCACCACGCCAGTTGCTGCAGGCGTTCGATCGTGGCGGCATCGAACCGGTAGCGCACGTGCCGCGCCGGCGTGCCGTGCACGATACTGTAGGGCTCCACGTCGCGCGTGACCAGCGAGTGGGCGCCGATCACCGCACCGTTGCCCACGGTGACACCGGACAGGATGGTCACGTTCGCGCCGATCCACACGTCGTGGCCGATGACCGTGCGACGATCGTTGATCCCCGGCAGACGCTCGTCGCGATCCACGTACCCGTACCTCCTGTGGTAGGTGAAGGGATGCGTGCTGGCGCGGTCCATCGGGTGGTCCTTGAGCGCGATGCGCACATGCATGGCGATCGAACAGAAACGCCCGATCGAATCGGTGCCCTTGTCGATCCACGTACCGGGGCCGATGTACGTGCACTTGCCGATCCGGCGCGCGCCCACGTAACAACCGGGTTCGATCGTGACCTTCTCCTCCAGGGTGACCTGCCGCGCCAGCACGCCCGGATGGATGGTGCAGCTGGGGTGCTTCACCCGCATGTACTGCCGCCAGAGGTACCGGACCGCTGCGTTCATGCCGCCGTGCCTTGCGCTCCCCGCTTGCGTCGCCGGTCCATGAAAGCCGCGCCGGCCACGAGCAGAAGGATCAGTGTGCTCCCTGCCAGATCGAGGGTGGTGCCCGTGGTGAACGCGGCGCTGTGCAAGCGGAACACCACTTCGTGATCGCCGGCAGGTACGCGCATGCCGCGCAGTACATAGTCCACCCGGGCATGTTCGGCGGGCCGTTCGTCGATCGTGGCATGCCAGTCGGGCCCGTACCAGATCTCGCTGAAGACCACCACCCCGCCGTTGGCACTGTGCACGGTGTAGTGCAGTTCGTTGGCGGCGTACGCGGTCAGGACCGCCGTGGCATCGCTGTCCGCGGCGACAGGGCCATCGCCCAGCTGGGCGCGCCAGCGTTCATCGACCACTACGGTGCGGCGCGGATCGAAGGCGTTCAAGGCCTGGATCTCCTCGTCCGCGTTCTTCACCCATTCCACCTCGCTCACGAACCAGGCGGGGCCGAGCGCGTAGGGGTTGCGGATCGGCGGCTTCGTCGGATCGGCGATGATGTAGCGGGCGTTGAGCATGTTCACCACCGGTTGTTGGGCCAGCAGACCCGTGATGCTCTGGAGCGTGGCGCCCTTCCCGAAGCCCGAGGCGATGGCGCGCACCTCGCCGGCCAGGTGGAATTCGATCAGGTCCTGGTAACGCTTCAGTTTGGCGCCATGGTAGCCGCCGAGGCTCTTATGGAAATAGCTCGTGCGGCTGTCCTGGAACGGATCGCGCAGGTTCAGCACGCGGAAATCGGAATTCCGGCGCAAGGCGGCGAACCGCGCCAGCACCTGCTCGTCCGCGGAGACCAGTTTGGCCCGCCCGGAGGCGTTCTTCTTGCGTTCCTTCAGGCGCTCGATGGTGGCCGCGGCGTCCGCTTTCGAGGCGTCGTTCTCCTCGGCTTGGAGGATGGCCATGTCCACCGCCTGTGCTCCGAAGGGAAGTTGGTTCTGCGCCACGTCCTCCCACTGCCGGTAACGCCCGCGGTCCTTCTCGTTGTTCAAGTAGCGCTTGTCCACCGTCCACAGGTCGATCAGCACCAGCACGGCCAGGGCGGCGGTGAGCGGGACGGCCTGGAGCTTCCTTCGGCCGAAGGCGAAGAGCGTTCCCGCGGCGATCAGCAGGAAGATCGCCCCGCGCCACGCATCGCCGCTCACCACGTCCTCACGCAGGTGCTTCAAGCCTTCCACCGCGTTCACGAGCGCACCGGCATCACCGCCGGCGGTATCGGCCATGGTATTGAAGCGATCGCGTTCGGCCTCGCTGATCATGTCCAGGAACGATCCGGGCATCACCGCGAGCAACAGGAGCACGGCCGTGAGCGCGCCGCTCACCACCAGGAAGCGCTTTTCCGCGGCGCGATCCCACCCCCCTTCCTTGATCAAGCGGTCCAGGTAAATTGCTCCCAGCACCGGCGCGGCCAGTTCCACGATCACCAGGATGATCGTGACCGCGCGGAACTTGTTGTAGCCGGGCACGTGGTCGAGGAAGAAATCGGTGAGGGGCATGTAGTACTGGCCCCAGCCCAGCAGCATGGTGAGGTAGAGCGCGCTGAAGAGCGCATAGGGCAGCGGATCGCGCCACAGCACCAGGCCCACGAGCAGGTAGGCGATCACCAGCGTTCCTGCCACGACCGGCGCGCTCACTGCGGTGATCAGTACGATGGTGAGCGGGATCGAGCCCAACACCCACCAGCGTGCGGGCGCTTCGGCACGGGCGAGCAGCAACAGCATGAGCAGCACCACCACGATGCCCAGGTAGACCGGTCCGCTGGTGAACATCTGATCGCCCCAATAGCTGTTCACGTACCCGCCCTGCTGGTACACATCGGTCACATAGCGCTTAAGGGCGGGATCGGTGATCGCGGCCAGGTCCTCGCGGGTCTTGAGCAGCGATCCGCTGGCACCGCCCTTCACATGCGGCACGATCAAGCTCAGGGTCTCCTGTTTGCCGTAGCTCCATTGGGTCACGTAGTCGCGATCCAATCCATCGGTCTTCACATCGGCCGCCGAACTGCCATCGGGGTGGATGGTGAGTTCGCTGGGACCACGCGTAGTGTACTGGCCGTACTGCGCGGTGCCCCACAAGGTGCCCGCATTGGAGGCCACGGCCAGTGCCACGGCCACCGCACCCGCGCCCGCGCTCAGCGCAAAGGGCCCGACCTTCTTCTCGCGCACGGCGCGCAGCAATTCGGCCAAGGCGAAGAGCACCAGCACGATGCCCAGGTAGTAGGTGACCTGCAGGTGGTTGGCCGCGATCTCCAACCCCATGCTCAGAGCGAGCAATGCGGCACCCCACCAACGCGAACCGCGGAACAGCAGGTACACGCTTGCGAGCACCGCCGGCATGTACGCGATGGCCGCAGCCTTGCTGTTGTGGCCGGCTTCGAAGATGATGAGGAAATAGGACGAGAACCCATAGGCCAGCGCGCCGAAGAGGGCCACCCATGTGTTGAGCCGCAGCGCCAGCAACAGCACGAACATGGAAAGCATGTACAGGAACACCGTGCCCGCGGGGTGCGGCAGGAACGCATGGCAGAGGCGATCGACGTAGGTGAGCAGGTTGCCCTTCCATTCCACGCTGATCTGGTAGGCCGGCATGCCACTGAAGGTGCTTCCGGTCCAGAGCGGATCCTCGCCGTGGTGCGCTTCGCGGTGCTCGACGATCTCCTGCGCCATGCCGATCCAGTTCTTCTGGTCGCCCTGCACCAGGCGTTTGCCTTCGAGCAGCGGGCTGAAATAGGCCATGCTCAATGCGATGAACACGGCGATGGCGCCGGCGATGGGCGCTGCCTTCTTCCAGTCGATCCGATCCATGGGTGTGATGATCAGCGTATCTCTTCGAAGTCCGCGTCCTCCACCGGTCCGCGACCGCGCTCTCGGCGCTCCTCGCCCGCGCGTTCAATGCGCACTTCTCCACGCGGGCGTTGTTCGTCGCGGGCCCATCGGGTGTCCTTCCTTCCGGCCGCTTCCCCTTGCCTGGCGCGGACCACCATGCGCAACAGCAGCCAGAGGATCAGCAGGATGAGGATCAGGCGCAGGGTGCCTGTGGCGCTCAGGAGGATCATGCGGGCGTGGGGGCCGGGCAGCGAATGTAGCCCCGGGATCGGAGCCCGTCCGGCCGCATGCCCTGCGTATCCTTGCGCTGCACACCGGCCGCGCCGCCATGCTCTTCAATTCCATCGCCTTCGCGCTGTTCCTGCCGGTGGTGTTCCTGTTGTACTGGTTCGTTACGCGGCGGTCGCTGCGGGCGCAGAACCTGCTGCTCATTGCGGCGGGCTTCCTGTTCTACGGGTGGTGGGACTGGCGTTTCCTGCTCCTGTTGCTGGCCACCAGCATGACCGATTACACCGTGGCGCTGGCCATGGGCCGGACGGCCGATCCCGGCAGGCGCAAGGTCCTGCTGGGCCTTAGCCTGGCAGGGAACCTCGGCACCCTCGGCGTGTTCAAGTACTACGACTTCTTTGCGCGCTCGTTCGCCGATCTGTTCGCGCGCCTGGGCATCGGATCGGACCCCTTGCTGTTGAAGGTGGTGCTGCCCGTGGGCATCAGCTTCTACACCTTCCAGGCCCTGAGCTACACGATCGACGTGTACCGGCGCAGGATCGACGCCGTGCGCGACCTGCCCGCCTTCCTCGCCTTCATCAGCTTCTTCCCGCAACTGTGCGCCGGTCCGATCGAACGGGCCAGCCACATGCTGCCCCAGTTCATGCGCCCCCGCACGTTCGATCCCGCGCTTGCGGCCGATGGCATGCGCCAGATGCTCTGGGGCTTCTTCAAGAAAACGGTGATCGCGGACAATTGCGCGCCCCTGGTCGCCGACATCTTCGGACACTACCACCAATACGGCGCGGGTACCCTGCTGTGGGGTGCGCTGCTGTTCACCTTCCAGATATACGGCGATTTCAGCGGCTACACCGATATCGCCCTGGGTTGTGCGCGGCTGTTCGGGTTCGACCTCATGCGCAACTTCGCCTTCCCCTATTTCTCGCGCGACATCGCCGAGTTCTGGCGGCGCTGGCACATCAGCCTCACCAGCTGGTTCCGCGACTACCTCTACATCCCCCTGGGCGGCAGCCGCGGCAGCACCCTGTTCCAGGCGCGCAACATCCTGGTGATCTTCCTGGTGAGCGGCTTCTGGCACGGCGCGAACTGGACCTTCATCGCCTGGGGCCTCTTCAACGGCCTGCTCTTCCTGCCTTTGTTGTTCACCGGCCGCAACCGGCGCCACCTGGACGGCGTGGCCGAAGGCAGGCTCCTGCCTTCGGGTCGCGAAGCCCTGGGCATGCTGGTCACCTTCGGTTGCACGGTGATCGCCTGGATCTTCTTTCGCGCACCCACGATCGCCGATGCCTTCCATTACCTGCGGCGACTGGTCTCGTGGCGGCTGTTCAAGCTCTCGCACCTGTTCGATCCCTGGCTGGCCGGCCTGATCCTGGTGCTGCTGGGCGTGGAATGGCTGCAGCGCACGCGGCAACATGGTCTGCAGGTGGACCATCTGCGCCCCTGGGCGCGGCGCGCCGCATATCTGGGCGTGTTCCTCCTGATCTTCACCTTCGGCCGGTTCGCGAAGACGGCCTTCATCTATTTCCAGTTCTGATGCGCGGGTTCCTGTCCAAGACCCTCATCGCGCTGGCGATCGTGCTGGGCCTGCACGCGGCGGCGGGTTTCCTGGCGAACGGGACCACGGACGAATACTACCTGCGCTTCACCACGGAGCGGCAGCGTTCCATGATCCTGGGCGGATCACGGGCGGCACAGGGACTTCACCCCGATGTGCTCAACGCACGTGCGGGAGCGGACCGGTTCGAGGGACCGCTCTACGGCTTCGCGTTCACCATCGCCCATTCGCCTTACGGCCCCGCATACCTGCATGCGATCGTGGAGAAGCTGGACCCGCGCACGCGGAACGGGCTCTTCATCCTGCAGGTGGATCCCTGGCTGCTGTCCTCGGTGAAGGACAGCGCCACGGGCCAGGAAGCCTTAAACGAAGCGGACAACGCCCTCGGCGTGCAATGGACCTGGAACATGCGACCGAACTACGAGTACCTGGCGCGTTACTGGGACCGAGGCTGGGGTGCCCTGGGCCATTGGCCGCAAGGCGACCCCGACACGAGCGCGGTGTTGATGCCCGACGGCCGGCTAGACCTGCATGTGGACATGAGCCCCGCGATGGTGAAGGGCCGCACCACGCGCAAACTGAGGATCTACCGCGAGGAGTACCTGCCCGGCCGCCAGTTGTCGGATACCCGGTTCGAGCACCTGCGCAGGATCGTGCGCTTGCTGCGGGAACACGGC
>CAZFAW010000087.1:0-8624 GCA_964517015.1 uncultured Chryseobacterium sp. | reverse complement strand
GCGGGCGACTGGGTGGTGGTGGTGCAGGTGGACATCTACGATGCCGCAGGCAACCACATCGGCACCATCATGCGCGACATGCAGTTCATCGCGTACCCGTGCACGAACCAACCGCCCGACCCCACCACCGGTACCATCACCAACCCCACCGATGGAACGCAGACCGCGCCTTACGCCCTGCAAGTGTGCGAGAGCGGCCAGTTCTGCTTCGATATGGTGATCAGCGACCCGAACGCAACGGACCAGTTGAACGCCACCAGCAACGTGGCCAGCAACCTTCCCGGTGCCACCTTCAGCTTCACCGGCAGCAACCCGATCACCTGCCATGTTTGCTGGACCGCCTCGGCAGGCACGTCCGGCTTCTACCCGTTCATCGTAACGGTGGATGATGGGGCCTGTCCCATCCCCGCGTTCCAGACCTATGTGTACGAGATCACGGTGATCGAAGGGCTGTTCGCAGTGGTGCAAGCCTCCGATGAGAGCTGCGCCGGCACCGGCGATGGCAGCGCGACCGTTACCGTGACCACCGGCACCGCACCTTACCAATACCTCTGGAGCACCTCGGAAACCACGCCCTCGATCACCGTGGGCGCCGGGGTGTACGATGTGGTGGTGACCGATGCGAACGGTTGCGCATCGGCCGCCCTGCCGGTGACCATCAATGCGGCGGCGCAACCCGGCCTTGCGCAGGCCGGTCCGGACCAAGTGGCCTGCATGGGCGCCTACCCCATCGACCTGAACGGGTCGGTGCTCTATGCGCCCGGCGGCACGTGGAGCGGTGGCGCCGGTGCCTTCAGCGGAGCATGGCCCAACGTGTTCTACACGCCCACGGCAACGGAGATCGCCAACGGCGGAGTCGATCTGATCCTCTCGGCCACCGGCACCGGTGCCTGCCCACCGGATGCGGACACGATCCACGTGGATCTCGCGAACGCCTTCCTGGGAGCCTCGATCAGCGGAACGAACGCCAGTTGCTCCAATAGCATGGACGGCACCGCGACCTTCCTCCCGAACGATCCCGCGCTCACGTATCTGTGGAGCGATACCGCGGGCCAGACCACAAGCACGGCGACCGGGCTTGGTGCAGGATCCTACACGGTCCAAGTCGCCGATGCCTTGGGCTGCGACACGGCCCTCTCCGTGAACATCACGGCCCCGGCCGCGGTGACGATCGCCAGCGTGAACGTGGTCGATGAGACCTGTGCCGGAACGCTGGATGGCAGTATTACGGTGAACGTGACGGGCGGCACCGCACCGTACCACTACACCTGGGGCACGCTACCCGACACGACGGCCACCATCACCGTGGGTGCCGGCACCTACACGATTTCCGTGACCGACGCGAACGGCTGTGCTCCTGCGCAAGCAACCGCAACGGTGGGCACCATCAACCAGGCGAGCACAGCCAACGCCGGCCCCGATGCGCTGGTGTGCATGAACGACCTTCCGTTCAGTCTGACCGGATCGGGCACCTACGCGATCTCCCACACGTGGTCGGGTGGCGCCGGGTCCTTCACAGGCACGGGATGGACCGTGACCTACCAACCCGCCGCGAGCGAGATCGCTGCAGGAGGGGTGGACCTGGTGCTCTCCACCACGAGCGCAGCAGGCTGCCCACCGGCCAGCGATACCGTGCACGTGACCATTGCTAACGCCTTTCTCGGCGCCCTCGTTACGAGCACCTCGCCAGCGTGCGCTGGGGGAACAGGGACCGCCACGTTCCTGCCGGCCAACCCGGGGTTCACCTATCAATGGAACGATCCATCCGCCCAGACCACGAACGTGGCCACGGGGCTCGATGCCGGTACGTACAGCGTGACCGTGACCGATCCTTCGGGATGCGATACCACAATGAGCGTGGTGGTGACCGAACCGCCCACGCTCGCGGTGACCGGGATAGCCACCACGGATGCAACCTGCAATGGGGGCACCAACGGCAGCGCCACCGTGACCGCCGGCGGGGGAACACCTGGCTACGCGTACCAATGGAGCGCGAACGCGGGCAGCCAGACCACCGCTACGGCGAGCAACCTGGGTGCCGGTCTCTACTCGGTGCAGATCACGGATGCCAACGGATGCTCCGTCTCGGTGAACGCGTTCGTGAGCGAACCCGCGCCGATCACCCTCACTGCGCAAGTGCCGGACACCGTATGCGTGAACGCCCCGGTGTTGTTGACGGCTCAAGCCACCGGAGGGAGCGGATCTTACCAGATCGGCTGGGCCGGGTTCGGCATGGGCGATACGATCACCGCATACTTCGGCACGTCGCAGACCGTGACGGTGACCGTGATGGACGGGGCCGGATGCATGGGACCGAGCCTGAGCCAGGCCGTCACCGTGCTCGACCTACCGGGTGCCACGCTGAGCGCCTTCGGCGATACCACGGTCTGCCCCGGTGGCTCGGCCACGTTCGGCGCCACGCTGTCCGGGTACGCTGGATCCGCCACGATCACCTGGCCTTCGGCAGGCCTGTTCGGAACAGGCCCGTTCACCCTGCCGATCACCGCCACACAGACCTATGACGTGATGGTGACGGATGCATGCGGAAATACCCTCGCCGATGCGGTGACGATCACCCTGGAGGTACCGCCCACGGTGGTCCTTCCCACGCTGATCGCCGAAGGGTGCGAGCCGTTGGAAGTCGCGTTCCCGGATCCCGGCATCGGCGTTCCCGTGACCTACGCGTGGAACCTGGGCGATGGCACCACGGAGACCAGCGCGGCTCCGGTACATACCTATCCGGCCGGCTCGTACACGGTCACGCTCACGGTGACGACCCCTGCGGGATGCAGCGCCACCAGCAACCCGGGCACCGTGATCGTGCACCCGAACCCGGTCGCGGAATTCAGCGCCGATCCCTGGGTGGCGGACATCGACCATGCCGACATCCAATTCACGGACGCGAGCACCGGCGATGTGAACGGCTATGCCTGGGACTTCGGCGATGGGGCCACGGACACCGGTTCCGACCCGGATCACGGGTACAACACCATCGGCATCTTCCCCGTAACACTGACCGTGACGGATGTGAACGGCTGCACGGACGAGGTGACCCACACGGTGGAGATCCTGCCCGTGCACACGGTGGTGATCCCGAACGCCTTCACACCCGACCCCAACGGCGGTAACGGCGGCGCATACGATCCCGGCGATCTGAGCAACAACGTGTTCTACCCGTTCGCCCGGTTCGTGAAGGACTTCAAGATGCGCATCTACGACCGTTGGGGCGAGCTGGTGTTCGAGAGCAACGACATCCTGCGCGGCTGGGACGGCTACTACCGCGGGCAAATGGGCCAGCAGGACGTATACGCCTACCAGGTGTGGATCCGCTTCGTGGACGACCGCGAATTCGAGCAACTGGGCGATCTGACGCTGTTCCGTTGATCCCATGAAGCGATCGTACACCCCGATCCTCGGCGCCGCGGTGCTGGCCGCGACGATCGCACGTGCGCAAGACCCGCAGCTCAGCCAGTTCTTCGCTGCGCCGCTGTACCTGAACCCGGCGCTCACCGGCACCACCTTCGAAGACCGCATCAGCGGCAATTACCGCCTCCAATGGACGGGCCTTCCGAAGGGGTACGAGACGTATGCGTTCGCATACGATCACAACAGCACCGCGTTGAACAGCGGCTTCGGGGCCATGCTCATGCACGACAAGGCGGGAAGCTTCGACCTGTCGTTCACGCAAGCGGCCGTGAGCTATGCCTACGCCGCGCGGATCGACCGGCATCGCACCCTGCGCGTGGGCCTGCGCCTGGCATACACCCAACGAGAATACGACCCCAGCGACATGCTCTTCGCCGACCAGGTGATCCGCGATAACGCGCCCACATCGATCGAACCCGGGCTGCTGGAGCGCGCCAGCTATTTCGATGCGGGTTTCGGGGCCATGTACCACACCGACCGGTTCTGGATCGCGGCCTCCATGAGCCACCTGAACAGGCCGCAGCAGACCCTGATGGTGGACGGCGACGCACAACTGCCGGTGCGCACCAGCGTGAACACCGGCTACAAATGGGCGATCGATGGCAAGCCCTTCCGCAAGGCCGATTCCTTCTTCACCCTGGCGGCCCATTACAAGGCGCAATTGAAGTGGGACCAGCTGGACCTGGGCGGCTACCTGGAGCACAAGCACCTGTGCGCCGGCCTCTGGTACCGGGGTTTGCCGGGCGTGAAGGCCTATGCCCCGGGTTATCCGAACGATGACGCGGTGATCCTGATGGCCGGTTTCCAGACCGATGCCCAGTTGCGCATCGTGTACAGCTACGACATCACGATCAGCTGGCTGGGCCTGAAGAGCGGTGGCGCGCACGAACTGAGCCTGCAGTACGAATGGCCCCAGCAGGCCAAGCACCGGAAGTTCCATGCGGTGCCCTGCCCGAAGTTCTGATCACATCCGATCGGGCACCTCGATGCCCAGGCACCACATCGCTTTGCGCGTGGTGGCCGCCACTGCCGCACTCAATGAGAGGCGGAACGCGCGTTTCGGGCCATCCGGCTCCTTCATGACCGGAACGGCCTGGTAAAAGGCGTTGTAGGCCTTCACCAGATCGTAGGTGTGGTTCGCCAAGCCGGAGGGGTCCAGCTTCAGCGACGCCTCGTGCAGCACGGCGGGGAACCGGTGCAGCACCAGCAGCACCGCTCGTTCCTCAGGCAACAAGGACGCAGTGCCTGCCACGGCCGGTCGCATCCCGTCCGCTCCGGCCTTGCGCAACAGGCTGCCGATCCTCGCATGGGTGTACTGGATGAACGGCCCGGTGTGACCCTGGAGATCGATACTGGCCGCGGGATCGAAGAGCATGCGCTTCTTCGGATCCACCTTCAGCAGGAAGTACTTCACGGCGGCGAGGCCGATCATCTCGAAGAGCCGGTCCTTCTCTGCGGCGCTCAATTCCTCGAGCTTGCCCAGTTGTTCGCCCGTGGTGCGCGCTTCCTGCACGATCTCCTCGATCAGGTCGTCGGCATCCACCACGGTGCCTTCGCGGCTCTTCATCTTCCCGCTGGGCAGGTCCACCATGCCATAGCTCAAGTGGAACAATCCGCCCGCCCATGGGAAACCCAGCTTCTTCAAGATGAGGAACAACGTCTTGAAATGGTAATCCTGCTCGTTCCCCACGGTGTAGATCAACTGCGAAAGCCCGGGGTATTCCTCGAAGCGCTTGATCGCCGTGCCGATGTCCTGGGTCATGTACACGCTGGTGCCGTCGCGTCGCAGCAATACCTTTTCATCGAGGCCTTCGGGCGTATTGTCCACCCACACCGCGCCATCCTTTTCATAGAACACGCCTTTCTTCAGGCCTTCGAGCACGTCGTTCTTACCGAGCAAATAGGTCCGGCTCTCGTAATAGTCGCGATCGAAGCCGACCCCTGCGCGGGCATAGGTGGCGTTGAAGCCGTCGTAGACCCAGCCGTTCATCATTTCCCACAAGGCGCGCACACCGGTATCGCCCGCTTCCCACTGGCGCAGCATTTCCTGGGCTTCGAGCAGGATCGGGGCCTTCTGCTCCGCCACGTCCTTCGCCATGCCGGCGTCCACGAGCTGTTGCACCTGCCTGCGGAATTCCTTGTCGAACTCCACGTAGTACTTGCCCACCAGCTTATCGCCCTTCAGCCCGCTGCGCTCCGGAGTTTCGCCACCGCCGAACTTCTTCCACGCCAGCATGCTCTTGCAGATGTGGATGCCGCGATCGTTGATCACCTGCACCTTGATCACCTCGTTGCCGGCGGCCTCCAGGATGCGACTGACGCTCCAGCCCAGGAAGATGTTCCGCAGGTGGCCGAGGTGCAGGGGTTTGTTGGTGTTCGGCGAAGCGTATTCCACCATGACCTTGCGGCCCGTGGGCGCGAAGGCGAGCAGGTCCCGCTCACCTGCTTCCTGCAGGAACGCGATCCAGTAGGCATCGGCGATCACGATGTTCAGGAAGCCCTTGATCACATTGAACCGGTCCACGATCGGCAGGTCCGCCTTCAGGCGATCGCCGATGGCTTGCGCGGTCTGTTCGGGTCCCTTGCCGGTAAGCTTGAGGAAGGGGAAGACGTTGATGGTGACATCGCCCTCGAATTCGGGGCGCGTGGGCTGGAACGCCAGCCGCTCGGCCTCCACCTCCGCGCCGAAGGCATGGCGGAAAGCCGCTTGCAGCGCGGGGATCAGCTGCGCCTGTAACCTGTCCTGGAACATCAGCGCGAAGGAAGGAAGTTCTCGGCCATCATGCAGCGCACGCTCCCTCCTCCCACGGCTTCGATCGTGGGCACGGGCACGGGCACCAGGGTCGCGTGGCCTTCTAGCGCAGTGCGTTGCCGACCTGTCAACAGGCCGAACGCGTTCTCGGAGAGGAAGATGAAGGGTTCGTCCTTCGCGTTGCGCAATTCCAGCAGGTTGCCCACGTAACCGTGCATCTGCTCCAACGAGATGGTGATCAGTTCGCGGCCGCTGCGCAGGAGTTCGTTCACCACGTCCTCCCGTTCCACCGGGTACGGGATGGCGTCCTCGCATACCAGCGCGAAGCCTTTGCCGATGCTCATCATCACATTGGTGTGGTACACGGGGCTGCCGGTGAGGGTGCCGTCCATGGTGGCGAGGAAGGGCGCAGGGCCATAGCCCAGCCCGCCGCACCAGTAGTTGATGGCGCGTTCGGTGGTGCGCGGGCCCATGGCCGCGAAGGCCACCTTGCGCACGTGATCGAGCACCAGGCTGCCGGTGCCTTCGAGGTAGCGCTCGTCGCGTTCCAGGGTGGTGAGGTCGATCATGCGGCGCACCTTGTATCCATGCTGCTCCAGCACCAGATCGAACTCGCGATCGCGCTCGCTGCGCCGGCTCGGCGTGCACATGGGGTAGATCACAAGGGTCCCGTCTTCGTGCGTGCTGAACCAGTTGTTCGGAAAGACAGCGTTGGGTGCGCGTGGATCCACGGGGTCGAGCACCGTGGTGCGGATGCCGGCGCGATCCAGTGCGGCGATCAGCCCATCGAACTCCTCCTCGGCCTTCGCGCGCAGTTCCGGGTCGTCGATGCGCTGCTGGAAGGAATTGCTGGCCGCGGTCTGTGGATCGAAGCCGAACCCGGTGGGCCGGATGAGGATCACCCCTGCGGCGGTCTGGTGCTGCATTTCGTGCATGGGGCCGAACGGATCAGCGTGCGCGCAGGATGGGGAACAGCGGCTCGAGCACGGTGAGCACGTTCTCGGCCATGGAGTTGTTGCTGTCCAGTGCGGGGTTGATCTCCACCACATCGAGCGTGGCGGTCTTGGGATCGGCACAGAACCCCTGGAGCAGACCGCGGGCCTCTTCGAGGAAGAGGCCGTTCTTCACCGGCGTGCCCGTACCCACGCTGATGCTGGGATCCAGGCTGTCCACGTCGAAACTCACGTGGATCTTGTCGCACTTGGACAAGTGGTCCATGGTCTCTTTCACCGCCGCTTCGGCACCCTTGGTGCGCACGTCCTTGACGGTGATCACCTTGATGTTGTTCTCCTTGATGATGGCTTCTTCCTCCGGCTCGAAATCGCGCAGGCCGATGTACACCAGATCGACCGGCTTCAGTTTGGCACCGCTCATGCCGATCTTCCGCAGGCGGTCCCAGGTGTCCAAGGTGAACACGCGGACCTTGCGATCGGTATTGCCCTTCTTTTCGATGTTCATGAGCAGCGCCAGGGGCATGCCGTGCACGTTGCCGCTGGGGGTGGTGAAGGGCGTATGGAGGTCGGCATGGGCATCGATCCAGACCACACCGAGGCGCTCGTTGGGGTAGGCCATCTTGGTACCGGAGATGGAGCCGATGGCAATGGAATGATCCCCTCCGATCACCATGGGAAAAATATTGCTCCTCAGGTACTTATATACCTCATACGCCAGGTCCGACTCGAACCGGATCAAGCCATCGATGTGGTGGGCGTTGGGGGTCTTGTCGTCCTCGTAGAGCACATCGTTCTCGTCGCGCAGGATGCTCTCTTCTGCATGGCCGAAAAGTTCGCTTCCGTTCTTCCAGGCCGCCACGCGCAAGGCGGACATGCCCATGCTGGCACCGCGCTTCCCGGCCCCGATCTCCGAGGCCGCTTCGATCAATCGCACTTCCATGGGGAAACCCTGTTCTCGGGCGGCTAAGGTAGCCTTCCGTGCGCGCCCCCTTCGCGCTGGGAGTGGAACACCGGGGGGCTGGTCGCCGTACAACCGGCATCCATCGTTCCGGAACATGAACCCGACGAAGAATACCGCGCTCGTGGTGATCCCCATGGCCGCCCTGTTGAACGGCTGCCAGAACGGGCTGCTCCACCCCAAGGTCACCGAAGGGGTGATCGAGTACGCTTTGAGCTTCCCGGAATACGACCCGAACGGGTTGATGGCCGGCATGCTGCCGGAAAAGACCACGCTTGCGTTCACCGAGAACCGGCAAGCAGCCGAACTGAGCGCCGGCATGGGCGTGTTCCGCACGGCCCTGATCGCCGACAACGAGAAGCGCGAGGGCGAATACCGCCTCAGCGTCATGAGCAAGAAGCTGGTGGCCCACCTGGGCGAACACGATGTGGACGTCTTCAACAAGGAGAGCGAAGCCTTCAGCATCCTCTACACCGACCAAGTGGACACGATCGCGGGCTACCCGTGCAAGAAGGCGGTTGCCGTGTACGAGGGC
>CAZFAW010000086.1:0-8639 GCA_964517015.1 uncultured Chryseobacterium sp. | reverse complement strand
GGTTTGCGCGTGCAGGGGCCGGTCGTCCTCCCTTCCAACCGCTCACGGATCGCCACCAACGGCAACCGCGGGGCAGGGCTTCCGTCTCCATCATGGAATGGGCACATTGATCCGCAAACGCACCACCGATACGGTGCTCCTGGTGCTTCAAGTCGTCTCCATCGCACTGGCGATCTCCGTTTCCTTGGGTTTCCTCTAAGGGGCGGGATCCGTTCTACCGGTCTCGGCGAACCGTGCGCGGCCTTCTTGCTGTTGGGATCCGCCGGATCGATCCCCTGGCGGTCGGCTTATCAGGAAAGTAGCGGTGACGAGGGTCGATGTCGGCGAGCAATGTGGCCTTCACGCCATGGCCCGGAACGAAGAAGCCCGCAGCATTCGCTGCAGGCTTCGTTCACCGGTCGGGGTGACTGGATTCGAACCAGCGACCACTTGCACCCCATGCAAGTGCGCTACCGGGCTGCGCTACACCCCGAAGACTTGTCCCGCTTTGGCCTGGTCGGTGGACCGTGCCGGGCGCGTTACTCCCATTGGGGGCGGCAAATGTAGCAGCCGGGCCGGACCGGCGGAACCGGCCACCACACTTAACCCGTCGTGCAGGCGTACCACCTCTACCTTCGCCCCGCGACCCCGGTCGCCATTTCCCATGGAACGTACGATCGGCCAGCTCCCCCTGGTGGTCGGAACCCTGCTCGCGCTCGGTTTCGGCGGCTGCGACCAGGGCACCCTCCCGGAACATCCAGGATCCACGAACGACAGTGCCTCCACCGGCACCCCCCCCATGGACCAGCACACCCATGCACGGCCCGATGAGGCCGTTGCTCGGCACCTCGATCTCGACATCGCGGTGGACATGGCCGCGAAGCGCATCGAAGGCACGGCCAGCTACGATATCGAAGCCAAAGGCGATCGGATCGTGTTCGATACCGATGGGCTCGACATCCAGCGCGTGGAGCTTGGCGATGGTACGCCCGCGCGGTTCAGCCTGGGCGATAGCACGCTGCTCGGGCGGCCGCTCACCATCGAGATCCCCAGGGGCACCCGACGCGTTCGGATCGCATACCGCACCGGCAGCAGCGCCCGGGCGCTCCAATGGTTGAGCCCGCAACAAACGGCTGACAAGAAGAAACCGTTCCTGTTCACACAGGGCGAGGCGATCCTTACACGCACCTGGATCCCGGTGCAGGACAGCCCGGGCATCCGGATCACCTATTCGGCGAAGGTCACCGTGCCATCGGACCTCATGGCGGTGATGAGCGCCACCAATCCCCAGGAACGTTCGCAGGACGGTGTGTACCGGTTCACCATGGACAAGCCGGTACCCAGTTACTTGATCGCACTTGCCGTGGGCGATATCGCCTTCAAACCCATCGGCACGCGCACCGGGGTGTATGCGGAGAAGAGCCTGGTGGATACCGCCGCGTGGGAATTCGCGGACATGGAACGCATGGTGGAGGCCGCTGAGAGTCTTTACGGGCCGTATCGCTGGGGGCGCTACGATGTGATCGTGCTCCCGCCGAGCTTCCCCTTCGGTGGCATGGAGAACCCGATGCTCACCTTCGCCACGCCCACGATCATAGCCGGCGACCGGTCGCTCACTTCGCTGATCGCACATGAGCTTGCGCACAGTTGGAGCGGCAACCTGGTGACCAATGCCACCTGGAACGACTTCTGGTTGAACGAGGGCTTCACCGTGTACTTCGAGCATCGGATCAGCGAAAAGCTCTACGGCAAGGACTACAGCGACATGACGGCCGTGCTGGGGCATCAGGACCTCCTGGGCACCCTGAAAGACGTGGCCGAAGGCACGCATCCCGAGGATTCCAAATTGAAGCTGGACCTGGCGGGCCGCGATCCCGACGATGGCATGACGGATATCGCCTACGAGAAGGGATACGCCCTCTTGCGGCTCCTGGAAAGCAAGGTGGGGCGCGAACGGTTCGATGCCTTCCTGCGCGGGTACTTCGACCGGTTCGCGTTCCAGAGCATGACCACCGAAGGGTTCGTAGCCTACCTCAAGGAACAGCTCCTGGACCCCAACAAGGTCGCCCTCGATCTGGATCGCTGGATCTACCAGGCCGGCCTGCCTGAGGATGATATCGTACCCGGCTCGGACAAGTTCACGCAAGTGGAAGGGGAGATCGCCCGCTGGCAGAAGGGTACGCCGGCGAAGCAACTGGCCACCGCGGGTTGGACCACGTTCGAGTGGATCCATTTCGTGCGGCACCTGCCGGACGGGCTCGATCGCTCGCGCATGTCCGAACTCGATTCCGCCTTCGGGTTCACCGGCTCGGGGAACAGCGAGATCCTGACCGCGTGGCTGGAGCAATGCATCAAGAACGACCATGCGCCCGCCTATGAGAAGCTCGATGCGTTCCTGACCACCGTTGGGCGACGCAAGTTCCTGACGCCATTGTACGAGGCGTTGATCAAGACCGAGAAGGGGCGTGCCATGGCGCAGAACATCTACAAAGCTGCGCGGCCGAACTACCACGCCGTGGCGGTACGCACGATCGATGAACTGCTCGACTGGAAGGAAATGGCGGGTCCGATCAGCCTCTGATCCCATCCCTCGCAATAGGAAAGCCCCGGGAGGACCCGGGGCTTTCGCATGTCGGTGCGGGCGCGATCAGCGTGCGATGGTGAGGCGTTGGGTGCCCAGGGGGGCTCCGTCGGCCAGGAGCGTGAGCTGGTACTGGCCTGCGGCCAGGGCGCCCAGGTCGAGGGTGCGTTGATCGGCTCCCACGGTGGTGCCGAGGTCCTGTTGCACCACGATCCTGCCCGTCGGGTCGGTCACGTTCACGACCAGGTGCGCTGCCTTCATCAGGTTGAACGCCACGGTCACCTCACCCGCAGAAGGCGAAGGGAACACCCCGGTCAACCGGTCGGTGGATGCGGAAGGGATCCCGGTAAGGCACGGGGCCGGATCGATCCCGCTCCCTGCGGGGAACGCACCAACGAAGGTGTTCATGTTGCTCACCGGCCATATGTCGTTGTTCACCATCTTCATGTCGGGGTCGATCAGGCAGAAGGTGGGGAAGGCCATCACCCCGAAGGTGCTCACCAACCCGTCGCCCGATCCGCTGCCGATCACGGGAGGATGCGCGAACCCGGGCGCGAAATCGGGCGCGAAGGCTTCGGCCAGTGCGTCCGCGTCCCCGTAGTTCACCTCGATGCAGATCAGGTCGTTCCCATTGCAGCCGTAGGTCTGGTAAAGTTCGCTGTAGTAGGGTGCGTGCACCTGGCAGGGACCGCAGTTGTAGAAGAAGAAATCGAGGATCACGTATTTCCCGGCTGCTGCATAGGCGGCCAGGTCGTGCGTTACGCCGTCGATGTCGGTGGCGGTGAAGTTGGCCACCGTGCTGCCGGCCGGATAGTTGGTCGCTTGTGCCTGGCAGAGCAGCGGGAGCGCGAGCAGAGCGGAGAGGGTGTACTTGTGGTCCATGCGGAAGGGTTTTGCGAAAAATAGGCGTGCCTTCCGGAGCACGCGCAGTCGCCGTTCATCGATCCTTTGAAGCCTACAAGGCCAGCACCCGCTCCAGTGTCACGCTGTCCAATTCGTGCCCGCCGTGGAAACGATGCGTCTCGAATGCGATGCCGGCGGCACGCACGGCCGCTTCGTTGCGCAACAGCACGTCCTCCTTCACCACGGGGTCGTCGATGCCGTGCACCAGATCGATCCGCGTGTGCTTCCAACGCGCCTTCATGTGCGCCGTGTCGATCTCGGGTGGCATGCTCCCGCCCCAGATCACAACGTGGTCCAATGCCGTACGGCCCTGCATGGACCAACGGCAGAGCGTGGACACGCCCTGCGAAAAGCCCAGTGCGCGGATCCGCCGCGCATTCCTGCTCTCCGAACGCAGCAGGTCCACGAGCGTGTCCAGATAGCCGATCTGATCGGCGATCTCGTGCTCGCGATCCTCACGGGTCATCCAACTGGCCCCCACGCGGGTGAAGGACCCGTCCGTGTAGAACCGGCTCAGGGCCTCCGGTGCCACGATCGTACGTCCTTCCTCCAATCCGTCGAAGGCGTTCAGGAAGAACCGTGCGAGGTGGCCATAGCCGTGCAGCACGAGCACGATCTCTGCTGCATCGTGTGCCCGACCCAGGGTGTGGAACCGCGCAGTGCGTTGGACGGCGATGGAGCGTTCTTCCACGGCGATCAATAATGCAGCAGCGCGTGGAGCGCGGTGCCCACTTTCTCGGCGTTGGGGATCATGGCCTCTTCGAGCGTGCTGTTCAAGGGCACGGCGGGCATGTCGGCACTGCCCAGGAAGCGCACGGGCGCGTCGAGCCGTGCGAAACAGGCCTCGCTGATGCGCCCGGCGAGGGCTTGCGCGAAGCTGTTGGTGATCTGTTCTTCGGTGACCACCAGCACACGACCGTGCGCACGCGCGGCGGCGAACACGGCTTCCTCGTCCATGGGCACCAGGGTGCGGAGGTCGATGATCGACACGCGGCCCGGGAGCTCCTTTGCAGCGGCCTTCGCCCAGTACACGCCCATGCCGTACGTCACGATCACGGCGGCCTCACCGCGTTCGATCGCGCCCGGATCGGCCTGAAGCACCGTGCGCGCCTTCCCGAACGGAACGATGTAGTCGGGCGCGGGTTCAATGGTCTTTGCGTCCTCGGTCCCTTTGATCTTGCTCCAGTACAGGCCCTTGTGCTCCAGCATCACCACGGGGTTCGGATCGTGGTAGGCGGCCTTCATCAGTCCTTTCAGGTCGGCGCCGGTGCTGGGGTAGGCCACTTTGATGCCTTTGATGTTGCAAAGCACGCTTTCCACGCTGCTGCTGTGGTAGGGGCCACCGCTGCCGTATGCGCCGATCGGCACGCGCACGATGCAACCCACGGGGTACTTGCCCACGGTGAGGTAGCACGACCGTGCGACCTCCGTGAAAAGCTGGTTGAGACCCGGCCAGATGTAATCGGCGAACTGGACCTCCACGATCGGTTTCAAACCCGCCGCGCTCATGCCCACGGTGCTGCCGATGATGAAGGCTTCCTGGATGGGGGTGTTGAACACGCGGTGATCGCCGAAGTCGCGCGCCAGGGTAGCGGCCTCGCGGAACACGCCGCCGAGCCGTGCACCCACGTCCTGGCCATAGAGCAGGCAGCGCTTGTCTTCCTGCATGAGTTCACGGATCGCGAACAGCGCGCAATCCACCATCACGGTCGGTTCGCGGTCCTTCGGTGTGCGTTCGCCCTTCTCCTCGGTGATCGGCGTGGGAGCGAATACGTGCGTGGTCAGATCCTCGGGGGTTGGATCGGGGGCATTGCGCGCAAGGTCGAAGTCCACCTTCACCGTGGCGATCGCCTTCTTCTCCCGTTCGCGCAGCGCCAGGTCGGGCAGTCCGTGCGCGGTGAGCTGGCCGAAGAACCTGGGGTGGGGATCGCGCGTTCGATGTTCGGCAAGGTCCTTCTCGCTGCGGTAGAAATCCATGCGCACTCCGCTGGTGTGGTGGTTGAGCAGCGGCACCCGGGCATGCACCAGGAAAGGCCGGCGTTCGGATCGTACGGTGGCGATCACCTCGTGCAGGGTGCGGTAGCAGAGGAAGAAGTCGGTCCCGTCGATCGTGCGTGTTTCGAGCCCGGGAAAACCCCTGGCGTACTCGGTGGCATCGCCCGCGCGGAATTCGTTCGCGTTGGCACTGATGTCCCATTCATTGTCCTGCACCAGGTAGATGATGGGCAGTTTCTTGAGCACGGCCATCTGGAAGGCCTCGGCCACTTCCCCTTCGGTGATGCTCGCATCGCCGAAGGAGCACACCACCACGGGCGGCTCGCCGGGTATGTCGTGCGGTATGCCGGCCTTCTCCTTGTACTGGATGCCCATGGCGATCCCGGTGGTGGGGATGGCTTGCATGCCGGTGGCGCTGCTCTGGTGCGGGATCCGTGGCATGCCCTCGCGCTTCAGACTGGGGTGGCAGTAATAGCTGCGCCCGCCGCTGAACGGATCGTCGCGCTTGGCCATCAATTGGAGCATGAGCTCGTAAGGCCGCATGCCGATACCCAGCAGAATGCTGTCGTCGCGGTAATAGGGGGCGACGAAGTCCTGTGGCTTCAACTGCATGCCCAACGCCAGCTGGATCGCCTCGTGCCCGCGGCTGGTGGCGTGCACGTACTTGCTGGTGAACTTGAAATGCTCCTCATAGATGTCCGTCAGTGCCTTTGCCGTGCACATGAGCTCCCAGGCGCGGAGCAGGATGGCGTTGTCGATCGCGGCGGCGGGGCGGGCCTTCGTGGCGGTGGTGGACATGGCTGCCGCCAAAGTACGAGCGCCGCACGACCCATGACCGGCGGTAACGGCGCTCCACGGAACGCGCCAGGGGCCGGGAAGGCCGGGATACCTTTGGCACCATGACAGACCCCTCCATGGAGCGCAACGCCCACGAGATCGACCACCGCATCATCGGCGATGACATGCAATGCGTGGAGATCACCCTGGACCCGCAGGAAACGGTGATCGCCGAAGCCGGCGGCATGATGATGATGGACGACGGGATCCAGATGAAGACCATCTTCGGCGATGGCAATGGGCAGGAACAAGGCTTCATGAGCAAGCTCTGGGGCGCGGGCAAGCGCGTGCTCACGGGGGAGAGCCTGTTCATGACCACGTACACCAACATGACCAGCGGCCGCAAGACCATCTGGTTCGCGGCCCCGTATCCCGGCAAGATCCTGCCCCTGGACCTGCGCGACTACGGCCAGCGCCTCATCTGCCAGAAGGACTCCTTCCTCTGTGCGGCGAAAGGGGTGAGCGTGGGCATCGAATTCCAACGCAAGCTCGGCGCTGGCCTTTTCGGTGGTGAAGGCTTCATCATGCAGAAGTTGGAAGGCGATGGCCAGGTGTACGTGAACGCCGGCGGCACCCTGGTGCAGCGTGATCTGCAACCCGGCGAGCTCCTGCGCATCGATACGGGCTGCCTGGTGGCCATGACCAGTTCGGTGAGCTACGACATCGAGTTCGTGGGCGGCATCCGCAATACGCTGTTCGGTGGCGAGGGCTTGTTCTTCGCCACGTTGCGCGGTCCCGGGCACGTGTGGATCCAAAGCCTGCCTTTCAGCCGCCTGGCCGATCGGATCATCTCGGCTTCACCGCGGGCCGGCGGAAGCAGGAGGGAGGAAGGCTCCATCCTGGGCGGACTGGGTGGTTTGCTGGACGGCGATCGTTAGCGCTCGGCCCCATCGGTGCCCTGCTTGTCGAACGACGCGAGGAACCCCTGGACCAGCCATTGCACCACACTGAAGGCGAGCGCCCACCAGAAGCCCGCCACGTGGAACCCGGGCACGATCCGAGCGGCCAACAGGACCATGGCCGCGTTGATCACCAGGATGAAGAGCCCGAGTGAGACGATGGTAGCGGGCAGTGTGAGCAGGATCAGGACCGGCCGGATCAATGTGTTCAGCAGGCCCAGTGTCACCGCAGCGAGCAATGCGGTGATCAGGCCGTGCGTGTCCGGGCCGGTGCCCGTTCCCGTCGACATGCCGAGATCGACACCCGGCAGCAGCAGATCGGTGACCAGCACGGCGATGGTGGCCACGATGAGCTTGATGAGCATGCGCATGCCCCGAAAGTAGGAAAGCCCGTTCCCGGGCTTCCCACGAGGGCGGTGTGCGCCGCAGCTACTGCTTCACCAGTTTGCGGGCCAGGGTGCGCCCGTTCTGGCCGATCACCAGGAAATAGTTGCCGTCGGACAGGTCGCTCAGATCGAGCACGCGCTCGTAATGCCCCTTGAAGCCTGTGATGGTCTCGTGGTACACGCGTTCACCGGTGGCATCGTGCACATCCACGTTCAGGTCGCCGCGTTCGGGCCGGTCGAACGAAAGGTGGAAGCTGCCGTCGCTCGGGTTCGGATAGCACCGCAGACCGGGCAGGTCCAAACCGTTCTCGAGGCCCGCCACGCCCTTGTTCTTGAGCACAGCGGTCTCTTCGGGGTCCAACTCCACGGTGCCGATCACCACCTTCATTTCACGCGTCACGTCGCCGCGCAGTTCACGGCGCAATTGTTCCATGTCCCTGCGCATCGCCTCCATTTCGCGGCGCATCTCCTCGCGTTCGGCGCGTTGCTCGGGCGCTGGAACGCCGTACACGAAGGGTGCAGGCGGGGCCGGGGCCCCGGGCAACGCCGGGATCGCGGGCGTGGTCCAGGTCATGTTCTCCTGCTGGCCCAGCACGCCTTCGATCGATCGTTCCGATCCCTCGCGTTCCACATCGATGCGCACGGCACTACCCGGTTCCAGTTCGCCGATCATCTCAGCAAGCTCCTCAAATCCGATCACGCGCGTTCCATTGAACGAAGTGATCACATCCCCTTCCTGGATGCCCATGGTCTCAGCGCTGCTGCCGGCGACCACTTGGGTGATCCGCACACCGCCTTCGTTCTCCACGTCGTCGCCGTCCACACCGAGGAAGGGGCGGGGCTCCGTGTCGAAGGCCGACGCCCAGTCGCTCGCGTCCGGCAGATCATAGCTGTAGGAGTAGGAGGATCCGTCCTCGTCGGCGCGATCGCCCAATTCCACTTCGGTATCGACCTTCTTCCCGTCCCGCCAGTAGGTCACTTTCACCATGTCACCGGGATGGCGCGCGCTCACGGTCTCCGAAAGGTCGCCGAAGCTCCCGATGGGGGTGCCATCGATCA
>CAZFAW010000085.1:0-8685 GCA_964517015.1 uncultured Chryseobacterium sp. | reverse complement strand
ACAACGAGCACGTGCACATCGGCGTGGCCGTGGCGGTGGAGGAGGGCCTGCTCGTACCCGTGGTCCGCTTTGCGGACGGCAAACCGTTGCGCACGATCGGCGCCGAGGTGCGTGAGTACGCCAAGCGCGCCAAGGAGAAGAAACTGCAGCCGCAGGATTGGGAGGGCAACACCTTCACCATTTCCAATCTGGGCATGTTCGGCATCGAGGAGTTCACCGCGATCATCAACCCGCCCGATGCCTGCATCCTGGCGGTGGGCGGGATCCTGGAGAAACCCGTGGTGAAGAACGGTGCCATCGTGCCGGGTCACTTGATGAAGGTGACCCTGAGCTGCGACCACCGCGTGGTGGACGGTGCCACTGGCGCGGCTTTCCTGAACACCTTCAAGCAATTGCTCGAAGAGCCGGCGTTGCTGTTGGGACAGGGTGCGATCTGATCGCGCATGCGGTCGATCCTGCTCGTCCTGGTACGATTCGCCTGCATCGCCATGTTGCTCTTCGCCGGGGGCTGGGGCTTGCCGTGGTGGGGCTGGGCGCTTTTCGCCACCGGCATCACCGTCTTTGCATGGGCGGCGCTCTCCCTGGGAGGCCGCAACTTCACCATCATGCCCGAACCCCGTGCGGGCAGTGAACTGTCGAATCGTGGGATCTATCGCTCGTTGCGCCATCCGATGTACACCGCGGTGCTGCTCTGCGGTACTGCGGTGGCCTTCGGCGCGCCGAGCCCCGGGCGCTGGCTTGCGCTCATGATGGTCGTGGCGGTGCTGGTGGTGAAGGTCCGGTACGAAGAGCGGCTGCTCACCGCGCGGCATCCGGATCATCCGCAACGCATGAAGGGCGTCGCCCGACTGCTGCCTTTCGTTCGGTGAACCGCTCTTATACCCTGGGGTATAATACCACCGGGTAGAACGTTAGTCTTGTCCGGTCACCGCGGCCGGCTGGTCCATGAATTCCCGGCGGAACCAAAGCTCGAAACCGGGGTCCAGGAAACCCCAGCCCGTCTTCACGCGCTCGATCACATCATTTGCCTCCAGGGTCTCCCGCGCCTTTTGCACGTTGCGCGGCGTGCCCAGGCGGTAGCCGTGCATCACGTCCGTGCTGGTGAGCTTTGTTTCCCCGTTGGCCACCGCCTTCAGCAAGTTGATGCCCGTAAGGCTGATGCGCTCGCAGGTGAGTTGATAAAACGGCGTGTTCGCGTCCAGCACCAGTTCCAGCGCGTGGTCCAAGCTGCTACGATCGGCCTTCCTACGGGTGTCCTCCCAGGTGAAGTGCGCCATCTGCTGCACGTACCAGCTATGGCATTTCATGGTGCTGGCCAGTGCCGTGGCCAGTTCCGGCGCGATCGACTTGCCCGTGCTTTTGAAGCGCTCCTGGAGGAAGGTCGTCCAGTGCTCGAGGCTGATGCGCTCCAGCCAGAGCAGGTCGCCGAACCGGTAGAACGGCATGCCGCTGCTGTCGAACAGGTCGGCCATCATGTGGCGCTTGCTGCCATAGAGCACGTAGGTCACATGCTTGTGCCGCTGCCAGTGCGCGCGCATCAGTTTCTGCATCCGCAGGTCGTCGTGCCAGCCTTTCAGGTTCTGGAACTCGTCCACGCAGACCACCAGCCGCAGTTTCTTGGCCTTGGCCACGCGTTCGGCCATGTCCAGGATGTCGCCCGCGTGCTTGCGGGCTTCCTTCCAGTCGAAACCGAAGGAAACCTCGCCTTCCAGCTCGGTGCCGATGGTGATCTTCGGCATGATGGCCTTGAAGAAGGTCTTGGCGTGGCGCACCTGCTCCTCCCACCCGTTGCTCGCGGCCTCCAGCACCGCCCTGGTCAGGTTTTCGAGGAACTCCTCGAACGTGCCGCAAGTGAACATGTCCAGGATGGCCACGCGGGCGTTCCTGCGCTCGGAACGCAGTTCGAGCGCGGCCTGTTCCACCAGCGAGCTCTTGCCCCAGCGGCGCGGGCTGATCAGGATGGTGTTGATGCCGCCCGCCATGTTGCCCTTCAGCCGCGCAAGCTCCTTGCGGCGGTTGTTGAACGCACCCCGGCTCACGGTGCCCCCGAAATCGAACGGTGTGGTCTGCGCTTCCATGCGTTGCCCGCCGGAGCCCCGGGCGCCGGCGGTGCACAAAGCTATTATACCATGTGGTATTATACCATTTGGTATAAAACGTTGCTCCCGGTGGTGCGCGATGGGTGATCGGTCCCTCGATCCCACCGGGCACCGCATGACCCGGACGTTCACTTTCCTGCTCGGGACCCCGCGCATCATCCTGGGCCATGGTTCGCGGGGCAGGGCATGGGCCGCGGCCTGGACAGGTCCGGGGCGCCACTATTTTCAGCCCGTGCAGGACTTCCTCTCCACGCCCATCGAATTCCTAAAAGGGGTGGGACCGCAGCGCGGCGAGCTGCTGCGGAGCGAACTGCACATCGCCACGTTCGGCGACCTGCTCCAGCACTTCCCGTTCCGCTACGTGGACCGCAGCCGCTTCCATGCGGTGAAGGAGGTGGGCGAGGAGCAGCTGGTGCAGTTGCGCGGCGTATTGTCCGGAGTGCGAACCGTGGGCGAGAAGCAGGCGCGGCGGTTGGTGGCGCGGCTCACGGACGGGACCGGCGGCATCGAGCTGGTCTGGTTCAAGGGGATCCGCTGGCTGCAACCCGTCCTGAAGGAAGGGCAGGAGTACATCGTGTTCGGGAAGACGACACGTTACCGCGACCAGTTGAACATCGCGCACCCCGGGATCGAGCCTGCCGCATCGCGGGATCCCGGTACGGACCGAACGCTCCAACCCGTCTACAGCACCACCGAGAAGGCCGCAGCGAGGGGCTTGAACAGCCGCGGCATCGAGAAGCTGACCGAAGCCCTGTTGCAACGACCCGACCTCCACCTTCCCGAGACGCTGAGCGCGGAGCTGGTGCATTGGCTCGGCGACATGGGCCGTGAACGGGCGATCCGGCAGGTGCACGCGCCCAAGGATGCGCGCGCACTGGCCACCGCCACGCAGCGGCTGAAGTTCGAGGAGCTGTTCTTCATCCAGCTCCAACTGTTGCGGCGAAAGCAACTTGCACAGCAGCGGGTTCACGGCCACCGGTTCGAACATGTGGGCGCGCTTTTCAAGCGCTTCTACGAGGAGCACCTGCCGTTCGAACTCACCCATGCGCAAAAGCGGGTGGTGAAGGAGATCCGGAAGGACATGGGGTCCGGCGCACAGATGAACCGCCTGCTGCAAGGCGATGTGGGCAGCGGCAAGACCCTGGTCGCGCTGCTGAGCATGCTGCTCGCCCTGGACAACGGCTTCCAGGCGGCACTGATGGCCCCGACGGAGATCCTGGCCCAACAGCATCACAACACCCTTACCCGCTTGTTGCAGGGCATGCCGGTGCAGGTGCGGCTGCTCACGGGCAGTACGCGTGCGGCCGAGCGCAAGGGCATCCTGGCCGCATTGAACGCGGGCGCAGTGCACCTCATCGTCGGCACGCATGCCTTGTTGGAGGATCCGGTGCGCTTCGACCGGCTCGGCCTGGTGGTGATCGATGAACAACATCGCTTCGGTGTGGCCCAACGCGCACGTCTCTGGGAGAAGAGCTCCGTTCCACCGCATGTGCTGGTGATGACCGCCACACCGATCCCACGCACCCTGGCCATGACGGTGTACGGCGATCTGGACACCAGCGTGATCGATGAACTGCCGCCCGGCCGACGCCCGGTGAAGACCGTGCACCGCACCGATGCGCATCGGAACGCGGTCTTCGCCTTCCTGGAGGAGGAGATCGCCAAGGGCAGGCAGGTCTACATCGTCTATCCCCTGATCGAGGAGTCGGAGCGAACGGACCTGAAGCACCTCACCGATGGCTACGAGAGCATCGCGCGGCGTTTCCCGCTGCCGCGCTTTGCCGTGAGCATCGTGCACGGGCGCATGGCCCCCGAGGCGAAGGAGCACGAGATGGCACGCTTCAAGAAGGGCGAGACGAACATCCTCGTGAGCACCACCGTGATCGAGGTGGGGGTGGACGTGCCCAATGCGAGCGTGATGGTGATCGAGAACGCCGAGCGCTTCGGCCTGAGCCAGCTGCACCAGTTGCGCGGCCGCGTGGGGCGGGGCGCGGAACAGAGCTACTGCATCCTGATGACGTCCGAAAAGCTCGGTGACGACGCCCGTACGCGCATCGCCACCATGGTGGAGACCAACGACGGGTTCCGGGTGAGCGAAGTTGACCTTCGCCTGCGCGGCCCCGGCGATATCATGGGCACGCAGCAGAGCGGCCTGCCCCAATTGCACCTGGCCGATCCGGTGCAGGACGTGGAGCTCCTGCAACAGGCACGTACTGCCGCCCTGCGGCTGCTCGATCGCGATCCGCACCTCGCGGAGCCGGCGCACGCGGTCATTGCGCAGACCCTGGCGGAACAGCTCCGCCAACGCGCGGCCTGGGGAAGGATCAGCTAGGCGCTCAAGGCGTTGCGCCGGCGGATCATCTCCGGGTCCAGCACATGCAGCAGGCAGCCGCCGGCGATCATGAACTGGCCGACAGCATGGGCCAGCAAGGCCGGCACGGGACCGGGATCGAACGGCCGGAGATTGAATTTGGCATTGGCGAGCAGCACATCGCTCACCATCAGCAGCAGCGTGCCGCCGAGCACCAACCAATAGCTGCGGTCGTAGGTCTTGCGAAAGCGCAGGGCCGCGAACACGCCCATGCCCGAGAACGCCAGGGTGAGGAGCGAGATGGGCAGCTGGATGCCGGCATCCACGTTTCTATCGTCCAGCACTTCCATCAGGAAAAGCCCCCCCGCCGCCAGCAGAAGGACCGACAACCCGCCGGAGATCCATGCGCCTTCCGTACCCCCGATCTCGAACACATTGATGGCGAAGGCGATTGCATAGCATACCTGCGCGAGCAGGAACGCAGCAAGCCCGATCAGGAAGAGGAACGCGTCGTGATGCTCGAACATGAGCACCACATCGCCCACCAGGGAGAAGAAGAGCCCCGCCTGGACCAGCAAGGTGAAGCGATCGCCCACGCGACGGCTGTTGAAGAAGAACCAGGAGGAGAGCACGATCATCAACAGGGGCTTGCACACGTACTCGAGCCTGTGCCATCCCTTCAACTGGCCCACGAGCGTGCCGATCAGGGCCAGCGCGATGGCGGCTGCGTTGATCCAGGTGTCTTTCAAGGGTCGCACGGCGGGCGGAAGTTAGCCGAGCCCGTTCACCACCCGGAACACGAGCGCCGGCGTGCCGCGGTGGATCGTCCGCTTCTCCAGGTGCATGCCGTTGCGCATGGCCACGCGCTGGCTGCGGTGGTTCTCCGGGTCGATCAATGATATGACCGAGCCCGATAGCCGGTGCGCGAACGCGAACCGTTTGCACGCGATCGCCGCTTCCGTGGCATACCCGTGGCCCCAGGCCGAAGGGCGCAAATGGTACCCGACCTCGAGTTCCGCCACCTCGTCCACTTCCTGCGTCAGGAGGCCCACCATGCCGACCGGTTCGCCGGTGGCACGCACTCGCACCGCATGCAAACCCGATCCATCGTGGGCCGCACGCTCGAGGGATCGTTGGATGAACCCGAGCACGTCGTCCGCACTCCCTTTGCGGAACGGCATGAACCGGATCGCATCCGGATCGACCATGTACTCCATCCACCAGCCGCGATCCTCCAGGGTGGGGCGGTGGAACATGAGGCGGTCGGTGCTCAGGCCTTCGAGGCTCGGGATCGGGAGCGTGGGCATGCGGCAAAAGTGCGCACGACGGGCCGCCCTACATTCGCCGGACCTTTCCCGCCGGTATGCGCATTTCCTGGAACCTGCTGAAGACCTTCATCGATGCGGACCTGACCCCGCATGAAGCCGCGGACATCCTCACCAGCACCGGCCTTGAGGTGGAAAGCGTCGAGGAGCTCGAGCCTGTGAAGGGCATGTTGAAGGGCGTGGTGGTGGGCCATGTGGTGGAGCGCCATAAGCACCCCGATGCGGACCGATTGAGCGTGTGCGATGTGGACCTCGGCGATGGTGAGCCCAAACGCATCGTCTGCGGCGCGCCGAACGTGGAAGCCGGGCAGAAGGTGCTGGTGGCCAAGATCGGTACCACGCTCCATCTGCACGATGGCGGCTCGATCACCATCAAAAAGGCGAAGATCCGCGGGGTGGAAAGCAACGGCATGATCTGCGCGGAGGATGAGCTCGGCCTGGGCGAGAGCCACGCGGGGATCCTGGTGCTGGATCCCGCTGCTCCCACAGGCCAGCCCGCCGCGGAACACCTGGGGCTACGCAGCGACCACATCCTGGAGATCGGCCTCACGCCCAATCGATCCGATGCCATGGGCCACCTGGGCGTGGCTCGCGACCTGTTGGCGGCCCTGAACTTCCGTACCGGCACCACACATGCGCTTCGGCGGCCTTCCGTGGACGCCTTCGCCGTGGACGATCGCACGCTCCCTGTCCCTGTCGAGGTCCAGGCGCCGCGCGAATGCCCCCGCTATGCCGGGCTTTCCCTCACGCAGGTGAAAGTCGCGCCTTCGCCAGCCTGGCTGCAGGACGCGCTGCGCAGCCTGGGCCTGAAACCGGTGAACAATGTGGTGGACGTGACCAACTTCGTGCAACACGAGCTCGGCCAGCCCCTGCATGCGTTCGATGCAGCGCAGCTGCGCGGTGGGCGCGTGATCGTACGTCACCTTCCGGAAGGCACGCCGTTCACCACGCTCGATGGCAAGGAGCGGAAGCTGAGCAGCGATGATCTGATGATCTGCGACGCGGAAGGCGCCGCATGCATGGCCGGGGTGTTCGGTGGGCTGCACAGCGGGGTGACCGATTCCACCACGAGCGTTTTCCTGGAAAGCGCATGCTTCGATGCCGCTAGTGTGCGGCGCACGGCGCGGCGGCACGGCCTGCACACCGACGCTTCGTTCCGTTTCGAGCGCGGCGTGGACCCGGAGATCACGGTCTACGCGCTGAAGCGCGCCGCCTTGTTGCTGAAGCAGGTGGCCGGCGCGCACATCTCTTCCGATCCCGTCGATCAGGTGGGCCGTACGATGGAATGGAAGACGCTCACCCTGCGGTTGGACGCCCTCAACGCCTTGATCGGCCAACCCGTGGCACCCGAAGCGGTGATCGGGATCCTTCTCGCGCTCGATATGCGGGTGCACCCCAAGAACGAGGGCGAACTGGGGATCGAAGTGCCGCCCTATCGCGTGGATGTGCACCGCCCCGCCGACGTGATCGAAGAAGTATTGCGGATCCTGGGGTTCGACCGGATCGCGTTGCCCGAGCGATTGGAATGCCCGCCGGTGCGCGAACCCCGCGTCACACTGGAGAAGGTGCGGGCCGGCACGGGGATGCACCTTGCCGCACGTGGGTTCCGCGAGATCATGTCGCCTTCGTTGGTGAACGGCGCCGAGGCTGTGCGAGCCGGTGCCATCGCCGAGGGCCACGCCGTGCGGTTGAAGAACCCCCTGAGCGCAGAACTCGACATGTTGCGGCCCACCCTCCTGTTCGGCGGGCTGCAGGCCATCGCCCATAACCAGAACCGCCAGATGCACGACTTGCGGTTCTTCGAGCACGGCCGCGTGTATACCGTGGAGAAGGGCGTCGTACGGGAGCGCGAGCGAACGGCCCTCTGGATCACCGGACGGCGCGGCCGTGAGCGCTGGCGTTCGGGCAAGGACATGGTCGACGTGTTCGACCTGAAGGCGGAGATCGAACTGCTGCTCGAACGGAACGGGTGGCCACGGGCCGCGGTGGAGACCGCGCCGCATGCCCTGCTCCACGAGGCGGTGGACCTGCGGGTGGACGGTCGCTCGCTCGCTGTGGTGGGTGAAGTGAGCGCGCCGGTGGTGCAGGCCTTCGGGATCCAGCGCCCGGTGTTCTTCGCCGAGATCGCGGACGATGCCTGGGTGGATGCGCTCCGTGCCGAGCATGTGGAGTTCCAGGACGTGCCGCGCTTCCCCGCTGTGCGTCGCGACCTGAGCGTGCTCCTGGACGAAGGGGTCGGCTTCGAACAACTGGAACATCTCGCACGCACGGCCGAAACACGTTTGCTGCGCCAGGTCGATCTTTTCGATGTGTACCAGGGTGACAAACTGCCCAAGGGCCGGAAGAGCTACGCCCTGAGCTTCGTGCTGCAGGACGATGAGCGCACCCTGACCGATGACGTGGTGGAGAAGGCCATGGCCCGCATCCGCGGGGCGCTGGAACGAGGCGCGGGTGCGGAGTTGCGCGGCTGAGGCCCCCGCTCCATGGTATCTTGGCGGGGCATGATCAGGACCGGCGCATTGCTCTTCCTCCTGGGTTCCACGTCCTGCGCGGCCCAGACCTTCCATACCGTTCAGAACGGCATCTGGAACGATCCGCTCACGTGGGACTGCGGTTGCATTCCCAGCATCAACAGTGTGGTGATCGGGCATGAGATCACCATCACCACCAACATGATCCTCTTCATGGATACGGTGCACGTGACCAATGCAGGCTGGCTGCTCATGGATGCCCCGCACTCGGTCGCCATGACGGAGACCGTGATCAACGATGCCACCATGGAGCTGATCGGCGACATCGATGTGGACGGTGCGCTGATCGACAACGGCATCATCCATATCGATGGCGACTTCCACTGCGACAACCTGTTGCACATGGGCGGTCCGGGCACGCTGTTCACCTGCACCAACATGGCGAACGATGGCCTGGTGAACGGCGTGGGACGGATCTG
>CAZFAW010000084.1:7128-8702 GCA_964517015.1 uncultured Chryseobacterium sp. | reverse complement strand
ATGCCGGACAGTGGGCAATTGTTGTCCCGGCCGTTCCTGGACATCCACACCCAGGTGGATTTCAGCGGCGAAAAGGGCCTGCTCGGGCTGGCCTTCGCACCGGACTATGCGACCAGCGGCTTCTTCTATACGCACTATGTCGCCCCTTTCGGCGCCGGTCGCAGCATCGTGTCGCGCTGGCACGTGAGCGCCGATCCGGACAGTGCCGATGCTGCGAGCGAGCAGATCATCTACCAGTTGGACCAGCCCTACGTGAACCACAACGGCGGCGACCTTGATTTCGGCCCCGATGGCATGCTGTACATCGGGTTCGGCGATGGCGGCAGCGGGGGCGATCCGGACGCCCATGCCCAGAACCTCACCGATCCGCTGGGCGACATGCTGCGGATCGATGTGGGCGATCCCGATACCACCTACACCGTGCCTCCGGACAATCCTTATGTATCGGCGAACAACGACACCCTGCCGGAGATCTTCGCCAGCGGGTTGCGCAATCCCTACCGGTTCGGTTTCGACCGGCTCACCGGCGATCTGTGGATCGGCGATGTGGGGCAGAACGCCTGGGAGGAATGGGATTTCTGGCCCGCCGGCGACCTGAGCGGGGCGAACTTCGGTTGGCGCTGTTACGAGGGCGATGTCCCCTACAACACCACCGACTGCCAGGCGCAATCCTTCTACACCGGACCGGCCGTGGTGAAGGCCAACGATGCGAACGGAGGTGTGCATTGCGCGGCCGTGGGCGGGCGCGTGTACCGCGGCACGGTGTTCCCGCACATGTACGGCCGGTATTTCTACACGGACTTCTGCGCTCCCCAGATCAACAACCTGCGGCCCGATGGCAGCGGTGGTTGGATCACCGAGCGTTCGATGATCACACCCGTTACCGCTTGGTCCGTGATCGCCGAGAACGCCGCCGGCGAACTGTTCGCAGGCAACCTGGGTCAGGGCAGGGTGTACCGCATCGTGGACCGCTGCCCCATGGATCCTCCGGCAGTGGTGCAGAACGGGGCGCAGCTCGAGAGTTCCGCGGCCACCACCTACCAATGGTTCCTCAACGGCGACACCCTGCCGGGCGCGACCGCCCAGGTGTTCGTTCCCCTGGTGAGCGGCGACTACCATGTTGTGGGCGACTTCGGCAACGGCTGCCTGCTTTCCTCCGATACGCTCGCGTTCATCTTCACCGGGCTGGGTGCACCGGGCGTGAAGGAGCTGACGATCTCGCCTATCCCGGCGAACGAGGGTATTACCGTGGCGTGGGCAGGTGGATCCGTCGCGCGCTTTGAGGTGTGCGATGCGACCGGCGCATGCGTGCTCCAGGGACCGGTCACGACCCATCCATTGCACATCAACACGCAGCGATTGCCCGCGGGGGCGTACGTGCTCCACTTGCGCGCCGCCGAACGCGCTGTGATCGGGGTCGCACGGTTGGTGGTGGCCCGCTGACCGGTTGGCTTTCCACGGCGGCCGGGTTCTTGGACCCTCCTGCGATCCCGTGCTTCGATGGCACCCGGTGTGGCCAACGTACTTTGGCCGCCCATCGTTGGAACCATGAAGCGCTATCTCCTCCTCGGAAC
>CAZFAW010000084.1:4217-7028 GCA_964517015.1 uncultured Chryseobacterium sp. | reverse complement strand
TGGACAGCAGTGTGGCCGATCCCGGGAGCGAACACCTGATCTTCACCTGCCCGCAGCCGTACACCAACCACAATGGCGGCGACCTCGACTTCGGCCCCGATGGCATGCTGTACATCAGCCTGGGCGACGGCGGCAGCGGCGATGATCCCGGCGGACGCGGACAGGATTACACCGAACCCCTCGCAGGGCTGCTGCGGTTGGATGTGAGCGATCCGGATACGACCTACCTCATTCCCGCAGACAACCCCTTCGCAGGCACCACCAGCGATACCCTCCCGGAGATCTGGGCCACCGGTCTGCGAAACCCCTATCGTTTCGGTTTCGATCGTCTCACGGGGGATCTCTGGATCGGGGACGTGGGGCAGAACCGATGGGAGGAAGTGGACTTCTGGCCCGCGGGCGACAACAGTTGCCCCAACTTCGGCTGGCGGTGCCGGGAGGGGTTCCACGTATGCCCCACCTCGATCACCACGGGGTGCCCCGGCGCTTCAGCGTTCGTGGATCCCGTGGTCGAACACGATAACGTGGCCAACGGTGGCACGTGGTGTTCGTCCATTGGCGGTCGCGTGTACCGAGGTTCCCTGTGGCCGCACCTCTACGGGCACTACGTGTACACCGATTACTGCGGACAGGAGTTCAGATCCCTTCTTCCGGACGGTTCCGGCGGTTGGGTGGACAGCCAGTTGTGCACCACTTCGAACTACGGGTACACGGTGATCGCCGAGAACGCCGACGGCGAACTCTTCACCGGCAACAATGCGAACGGACGGCTGTACAAGATCCTGGACAAGTGCCCCATGGAACCTCCGACGATCTCCTACGATGGCACCACCTTGAGCAGTTCAGCGGCCAACTCCTATGCGTGGTACGTGAACGGTTCGCCCGTGGTCGGGGCCACGTCCCAGACCTATGTACCCGTGCAAAGCGGGATCTACTACGTGGTGGGCACGTTCACCGGTGGGTGTTCGCTGCAGTCGGACACGTTGTTCGCATCCATCGTCGGGGTGGAGGAGATCGCGACCACGCGCGTGCTCGTCGCGCCGAACCCGTCGACGGGGCAGGTGACGATCGAATGGTCGCGCAGCGGCTCTGTGCAACGGCTCACGATCGTCGATGCCGATGGGCGCATCCGCCTGGCGCGCGAAGTGACAGGAAGTGATCGATCGATCCTATCGCTCGATGGTCTGGCCGATGGCGCCTACATGGTCCAATTGCGGAATGCGATGGATGCGGTGCTTGCGACCGCTCGGCTTGTGGTGATCCGCTGATCGGGCGGGTGCACCTCCTGGATCGAGCCCGCGTTCCTGGCGTTGGCCGTATCGTACCAACCGTCCCGCATCGGATCGAGGTACGGAACCTCGACCGTGGAGTACGTGCTCAATGCGCGATGAACCGGGCCACTGCCCGATGGGCCCCGTCGTTCACGGACAAGAAGTAGGCGCCCCTGGCGAGACAGGACACATCGATCGGTCCGTGGCGCTGCGCATCGAACGCGGTTACGAGGTGACCGGTCGCGTCCATTACCCGAACATGGACCCGTTCGGACCAGCCAGGTGGCAACTGCAGGTGGACGAGATCGGCAACGGGATCGGGATACACGCTGAACGCGACGGGAGCCTGTTCGGTCTGTTGGGCAGGCAGGCTGCCCTCGCCTTCCAATCGGAAGGCGATCCCCAGCGGGGTGTTCCCGGCATACCCCGCGGCCAGGAGCTTATCATCCGGAGCCAGCAGGAGTTCCATGGCCGTTGTGAACCCGCCCGGAACGGCAACTGCGGTCATGCCGTTCGTGCCGAAGGTGCTGTCCGCTGCGCCCGATGGAAGGTAACGGGCCACCATGGGCGCGCACACGTCGACCGTGGGGCCTGCCGTACCGCAGACCAGGATCCGTCCGCTCGCGTCCTCGATCAGCGACTCGATGTTGTCCAATGTGTCGCGATCGATCAGCACGGCCGCCCCGCCGTTGAAGCCGGGATCGAGCGTGCCGTCATTGCCCACTTTTGCCAGGTATCCGTCCATGGTGGTGCTGGAAACGGTGGTCACTCCAGCGGCATAGAATGAGGTGCCCGCGGCTACCACACCGGTGGCTTTCCCTCCCGAAGCGATGGCATCACCGGCGAGCATTCCATTGATGCCGAAGGTGGGCACCGGCACGCCCATGCTGTCCACGAGAACGAACATCGACTGCGAGAAGCCGATCCCCTGGTCCCACATGCCCGCGCCCACGATGCTGCCGTCGGCCAGAACGTCAACGTCCCACAGGTTGATGCTCAACGCCGAGTCGCCGACGATCCCACCGGTGCCGAACGTGGTATCCAGGCTTCCATCGGTATGGCACCGCATCATCCAGGCATGCGAGTCGTTCAGGCCTGAGCCGCCGACGAAGAGCATTCGATCCTCCCCCCAAGGGGCCATTGCGAAGATGATCCCGATCCCTTCATGGATCACCGCGCCGGCTGTGCCGAAGGCGGGGTCCGGCGTACCATCGGGCAACAGGTGTACGAGGATGCCGTCCGGATCCACCGGCCAGGATCCATCGTAGTACTCGCCCGCCGCGTAGTAGCTGCCATCACCTGCATGGAAGATGCAATACATGCGGACATCGTCGCCCACATCGATGTAGGTGTAGCCGTTGGTGCCCCAATCCGTGTCCGTGCTCCCATCGGGGAGCAAGTGCGTGAAGCACGCTTCGCTCGAAGTCGGTGTGATCCAATGTTCGCCACAGAGCACCACCGAGGTATCTGGAAGGGCCGATGCGCCGAACCAGCGCAGGCCCCAACTCGCAGCGAACAACCGAAGGCCGTCCGCATCGAA
>CAZFAW010000084.1:0-4117 GCA_964517015.1 uncultured Chryseobacterium sp. | reverse complement strand
GAGAGATCGATCAGGTCCACCGGTGCGCCTTGTTGTTCCTGCTGCCAGGCATCGCGCGGTAGGGGCACGCCGGCCAGCAGGAAGAGCGACTGGGTGAACCCGCTGCAATCCACACCCCAGGGCGTGCGACCGCCCCAGAGGTAGGGAGCGCCCAGCCACAAAGGCGCAAGGGTCGTGATCCGTTCGATCGCGGGCCCCTCCAGATCGGCCGTGGTGCGGCCGGTGATCGAAATGCGCCCGGTGATGGGGATGGGCGCATTCGCCGCATCGGCCGGAAGCACGGCGCCCATCGGCAACTGCAGGATCGCGTGCGTGGTGACCACCCGTACCACCGGTTCAGCCGCACGCACCGCATCGGCGGGCGCGGGTGCCTGCGTGGCTTGCATCTGCAACCGGTCCACCCAGCCTTCGTAGCCGTCGTGGTCGAATCGCAGCCGGGCCCATTTCTCGGTGGTCTCCTGTACCGAGGCGGTTTCGCCGAAGAGCCATTGCGTGGTCATTTCCGAGCGGTCGCCCGGTTCCTTCCGCACCGGCACGATGGAAAGGGGAGAGATCACCCGCTCCATGCCCGACCGATCAGAGCGCTTCGAGCACCATGGCGCTGGCACCGCCACCACCGTTGCAAATACCCGCGGCGCCGTAGCGCGCACCGTTCTGGCGCAGCACGTTCAACAGGGTCACCAGGATGCGAGCACCGCTGCAGCCCAAGGGGTGGCCCAGGGAGACCGCACCACCGTTCACGTTCACCTTGGCGGGGTCGAGTTCCATGAGCCGGATGTTCGCCAGGCTCACCACGCTGAACGCCTCGTTGATCTCGAAGTACCCGATGTCGCTCATCTTCAATCCCGCTTTCTCCACGGCGCGCGGCACGGCCTTGGCCGGCGTGGTGGTGAACCACTCGGGGGCCTGCTCCGCATCGGCATAGCTGCATACCCGTGCCAGCGGCGTCACACCCAGGCTTCGGGCCTTGTCGGCGCTCATGAGCAGCAGCGCGGCGGCGCCATCGTTGATGGTGCTCGCGTTCGCAGCCGTCACGGTGCCGTCTTTCTGGAAGACGGGCTTCAGGCCGGGGATCTTGTCGAAGCTCACGGCCTTGTACTCTTCATCCTCCTGCACCACCACATCGCCTTTGCGGCCTTTCACCGTTACGGGTACCACTTCGTCCTTGAAGCGGCCGGCAGCCCATGCGGCGGCGCTGCGTTGGTAGCTCTCGATCGCGAAGGCGTCCTGCTGTTCGCGCGTGATGCCGTACTTGGCCGCGCACAATTCGGCGCTCACCCCCATGGCGGTCTGGTGGTACACGTCGGTGAGGCCGTCCTTGCTTATGCCATCGATCAGCTGGCCATGGCCGAAACGATAGCCGTATCGTGCCTTTTCCAGGTAATACGGCGTTGCGCTCATGCTCTCCATCCCTCCGGCGATCAGTACGTCGTTGTCGCCGAGCAGGATGCTCTGCGTGGCCAGCATGGCGGCCTTCATACCGCTGGCGCACACCTTGTTCACCGTGGTGCACTGCACCTCGTCGGGAAGGCCCGCGAAACGGGCGGCCTGCCGGGCGGGCGCCTGGCCCAGGTTGGCTTGCAGCACGCTACCCATGTACACTTCGGAAACCAGCTTCGGGTCCACGCCGGCGCGCTCCACCGCGCCCCGCACGGCGGTTGCGCCCAACTGGGTGGCGGGTACATCGGCCAAGGCTCCGCCGAAGCTTCCGATCGGGGTGCGCACGGCGGAAACGATCACGACTTCACGGCCCATCTGTGTGCTTGGATTTGGGGTGCGAAAGTAGCCAGCCTGCGCAAGGGCATCGTTCTATATTTGCCGGCCGTTCCGGAGAGGTGGGTGAGTGGCTTAAACCAGCAGTTTGCTAAACTGCCGTACTTCGTAAAGGGGTACCGAGGGTTCAAATCCCTCCCTCTCCGCAAGGAGCCTCCGATCCTCGGAGGCTTCGTTCTTTCGGTCGTTCGGGGTGTAGCGCAGCCCGGTTAGCGCACCTGGTTTGGGACCAGGGGGTCGTGTGTTCGAATCACACCACCCCGACACGTGGACGCCATCGCGCATGCGGTGGCGTTCCTCGTTCAGGAGGGTGCTCCGCCCATGCATGCCGCAGCCCCAACGGCCGGGATCGCATCTTTGCAGGAAGGCCCCGTAGCTCAGTGGATAGAGCAGCTGCCTTCTAAGCAGCCGGTCGCAGGTTCGATTCCTGCCGGGGTCGCGAAGTCCCGGCAGTGTCCGGGACTTTTCGCGTGGACCATACCGATCGTTCCGGTTCCGCCGTTCGATGCTGCGATCCACCATTCATGTCCGAGCCCATCCCCACAGTTCCCGTTCCGCCTTCGCCCAAACCCGATCGCATGGGATGGGTGCGCCGCAGCATGACCCTTCGCGTGGCGTTGATCGGGATCATCGTGCTGCTGCTGCTGATCCCGTTGGAGATGGTGGAGGGCTTGATCCGCGATCGCGAGTGGACCAAGCACCAGGTGGAGGAGGAGGTGAGCAGCACCTGGGGCGGGCCGCAAACCCTCACCGGTCCCGTGATCAGCGTGCCCATCGACGAAATGACCCGCACGATCAACGCAGAAAAACAGGAAGTGTGGATCAAGGGCGGAACGATCTGGCGCCATTACCTGCCCGAGGAATTGAACGTGAAGGGCGACCTGACCGACGAAGTGCGGTATCGGGGCATCTACAAAGTGGCCGGCTACTGGGCCGATCTTGCCATCGAAGGACGGTTCGACGCCATACCACATGACGTGACCGGCCCGGACCGTGTGGTGCGGTGGAAGGACGCGGTGATCTCGCTGGGCATCACCGATCTGCGCAGCGTGGCCGAGATCGGCACCGCCGAAGTGGCGGGAACGCGCCTTGCCCTGGAGCCGGGCCTTCCCTGCACGGATCTCGCCGCCACCGGCATCGTGTCCCGGTTCCCGCTCGATACCCGGAACGATAGCACCCCCATTCCCTTCATCGTGCGCATGCGGATCAAGGGCAGCCGGAACCTGGGTTTCCTGCCGGTGGGCCGGACCACCCGGGTGGCTTTGCATTCCACCTGGAACACCCCGAGCTTCAGCGGTGCCTTCCTGCCCTCTGAACGGCGTATAGGCCCCGGGTTCGATGCCAGCTGGACCGTGCTGCACTATAACCGTTCCTACCCGCAACGGTTCGAAGAGGCGCAGCCCGATATGGAGGCCAGCGCATTCGGTGTGGACCTCCTCGTGCCCGTGGACGACTACCAGAAAAGCACACGCGCGGCCAAGTACGGGGTCATGTTGATCGTGCTCGTCTTCACGGTGTTCTTCTTCGTGGAGGTGATGCAGCGGATCCGGATCCACCCGATCCAATACCTGTTGGTGGGCCTGGCCTTGTGCATCTTCTATTCGTTGCTGATCGCCTTGAGCGAGCATATCGGTTTCGGGTACGCGTACATCGTTTCCGCCGTGGCCGTGGTGGTGCTGGTGGCGCTCTATGCCCGCAGCGTGTTCCGCATGCCGAAGGCGGCGGCACTGCTCACCCTGGTGCTGGTGCTGGTGTACGGTTTCATCTTCACCATCATCCACCAGGAGGACTTTGCGTTGCTCATGGGCAGCATCGGCCTGTTCCTGGTGCTGGCCACGGTGATGTGGTTGAGCCGCAAGATCGACTGGTACGGTGCCGACGAGGGCCGGGAACGTTGACGCGTTCCCGAGGATATCAACGATCCCTCGGGGGTGGTTTCGGCCGTGGAAGTCAGGGGATAACGGGATCCGACGAGCAATAGGGCGCTCCATCGGTACCATTCGGGCGCTGGTCGAATTGTTGGCTACTGATCGGTGCCCGCCCGCGTTGCATGGGGGGTGCGGGGGCATTTTCGCCCCTCGAAAACCGCCCAAGGAGAATGATCCTTTCCCGCTCCATCCTTTTCGCGGCCCTTTGTGCGATCGCGCCTTCCCTCGTGCGCGCCACGACCTATTACGTGTCCAACAGCGGCAACGACTCGAACGCGGGCACATCGTCCACCGCACCCTGGAAAACGATCACCAAGGTGAACACGCTCTCCAGCACCCTGCTTCCCGGCGACCAGGTGCTCTTCCAGCGTGGCGGCACCTTCCGCGGCACGATCAACATCAATTGCAGCGGCAGT
>CAZFAW010000083.1:2710-8708 GCA_964517015.1 uncultured Chryseobacterium sp. | reverse complement strand
GCGGTACGCAACCTGGTCGGACCGTGAAAAGGGAATGGATCCTGTTGGTGTGTGTAACGGCGCTGTAGACGGCTACGAACCCCGGGCACTAGTCCGCTGCGGAAATGATCAGTCCAGCTTGAGAACCGCCAAGAACGCCTCCTGCGGAACCTCCACCGTGCCCACCTGGCGCATGCGCTTCTTGCCTTCCTTCTGCTTCTCCAGCAGTTTGCGTTTGCGCGAGATGTCGCCGCCGTAGCACTTGGCCGTCACGTCCTTGCGCAGGGCCCGCACCGTTTCGCGCGCGATGATCTTGGCGCCGATGGCGGCCTGGATGGGGATCTCGAACTGCTGGCGCGGGAGCAGCTCCTTCAGCTTCGCGCACATCTTGCGGCCGAGCTCCTGCGCATGATCGCGGTGGATGAGCGCGCTGAGGGCATCGACCTTTTCGCCGTTCAGCAGGATGTCGAGCTTGATCAGGTCGCTCTCCTTCTTGCCGATCGGGTGGTAGTCGAAGCTCGCATAGCCGCGGCTGATCGTCTTCAGTTTGTCGTAGAAGTCGAACACCACTTCCCCCAGCGGCATTTCGAAGGTGAGTTCCACGCGATCGGTGGTGAGGTAGTTCTGGTTGGTGAGCATGCCGCGCTTCTCGATGCAGAGCGTCATGATCGCGCCCGTGTACTCGGCCTTGGTGATCACCTGCGCCTTGATGTAGGGCTCCTCGATGCGTTCGATCCTCATCACCTCTGGCAGCTCGCTGGGGTTGTGCACCTCGATGATCTCGCCCTTGTTGGTCGCCACCGTGTAGCTTACGTTGGGCACGGTGGTGATCACGGTCATGTTGAACTCGCGTTCGAGCCGCTCCTGGATGATCTCCATGTGCAGCAGGCCGAGGAAGCCGCAACGAAAACCGAAGCCCAGCGCGGCGCTGGTCTCGGGGGTCCAGGTGAGGCTGGCGTCGTTCAGCTTCAACTTCTCCATCGCATCGCGCAGTTCCTCGTACTCGTCCGTATCGACCGGGAAGATGCCCGCCCACACCATGGGCTTCACGTCCTCGAACCCGTGGATCGCCTCGGCGCACGGGCGCTCCACGTGGGTGATCGTGTCGCCCACCTTCACCTCGCTCGCGCTCTTGATGCCGCTGATGATGTAGCCCACGTCGCCGGCCATCACCTGGGGCTTGGGCCGGAGGTCCATCTTGAGGATGCCCACTTCATCGGCATCGTACTGCACGCCGGTGTTGAAGAACTTCACCTTGTCGCCCTTCTTGATCGTGCCGTTGAGCACGCGGTAGTAGGCGATGATGCCGCGGAAGCTGTTGAACACGCTGTCGAAGATCAGGGCCTGCAACGGTGCCGTCGGATCGCCCTTCGGTGCCGGGATCCGTGCCACCACGGCTTCGAGGATCTTGTCCACGCCCAGGCCGGTCTTTCCGCTCGCGGGCAGGATGTCCTCCCGCTTGCAGCCGATCAGATCCACGATCTGGTCCATGACCTCCTCGGGGTTGGCCGAGGGCAGGTCCATCTTGTTCAATACGGGAATGATCTCCAGGTCGTGCTCCAGCGCCAAATAGAGGTTGCTGATGGTCTGCGCCTGGATGCCCTGCGTCGCATCCACGATCAGGAGCGCGCCCTCGCACGCGGCGATGCTGCGGCTCACCTCGTAGCTGAAGTCCACGTGGCCCGGGGTGTCGATCAGGTTCAGGACGTACGGCTTCCCGTTCAGGGCATAGTCCATCTGGATCGCCTTGCTCTTGATCGTGATGCCGCGTTCGCGCTCCAGGTCCATGTCGTCGAGCGCCTGGTCCTGCATGTCGCGGTCGGCGATGGTGCCGGTCATCTGCAACAGCCTGTCGGCCAGGGTGCTTTTACCGTGGTCGATGTGGGCGATGATGCAGAAGTTGCGGATGTGTTGCATGGACCCTGGCGGTCGAATTCGGGCCGCGAAAGTAGCCGAATTGGTCCGGGGGTGCGGGTCGGCGTATCTTGCTGAGCGTCAAACCCCTGGCCGGATCGGGCAACCTTTGCCGGACGGATCGCATCATAGCCCCCAGAACGCCCATGACGGACGAGCAGTTGGTAGCGGGATGCCTGAAGGGCGATCGGGTCGCGCAGAAGGAACTGTACAAGACCTATGCGCGGAAGATGATGAGCATCTGCATGCGTTACGCCAACGGCCGCGAACAGGCGCAGGACATCCTGCAGGACGGCTTCGTGAAGGTGTTCCAGAAGATGGACCACTTCCGCGGCGATGGTCCGTTGGGCGGTTGGATCGCACGCACCATGGTGAACACGGCGTTGGACCACTTGCGGCGCAACAAACCGTACGACCACAGTCTGGACCTGACCGAGGCCGAGCACCTGCACGCCGAGGACGAGCACGTGCTGAGCGGCATGACCACCGATGAACTGATGGCGTTGATCCAGGCGCTGCCCCCGGGGTACCGCACCGTGTTCAACCTGTTCGCCATCGAGGGGTATCCGCACAAGGAGATCGGCGAGATGCTCGGTGTGAGCGAGAACACCTCGAAATCGCAATTCATGAAAGCGCGGGCCTACCTGCGCAAACTGCTCCCGAAAGAAGCGGGGGCCATCTACGGCAATGGAAGGGAAGACTGATCCGACCGCGCTCTTCCGGGAGCGTTTCAGCGGGCACGAAGTGCCTGCACCGGATGGCGCATGGGAAGCCATCAGCAGCCAGCTGACGCTGCACGCGGCCACCAGCACCGATGGCGTGAACGAGCTGTTCCGCGACCGGTTCGCACAGCACGAAGCACAGGTGGATCCCGGTGCATGGACCGCGATCGAAAGCCAGCTCGGTGGCGCCGCGGGTGCGGGTGCGGGCGCCGGATGGACCGCGGTGGCGGGATGGGCCGCCGCCGGTGTGGCCGTGCTGGTCTTGACGGCCGGGGTGGTCTACCTGAACGAAAAACCGGCCCCTGCGGAAGCGGTGATCGCCACGACGGAGCAACGACCCGGAGCGGAGGTGCCGCAAGGTCCGTCCACGTTCCCCACGGAACGTACGACCACACCAGATGCTGCGCCGCTGCACGATGTTCACGCCGCACCGCGCACCGCCGCGCCTGCACCGGCCACGGCACGCCCGCAGGTGCGCATGGCCACTGCGGCCATGGAACCCGATGCCGCGCAGCCCCGCGCGAACCCGAGCGACAACCCACCCGCAACGGACGCCTCCGGAACGAACCTGGATCCGGCCACGACCAACCCCGCATTGCCCGAGCTTGTGATCGACGAGATGATGGACGTGGCGGATCACAAGGTGTTGCAACCCGCCACCGTGCCCGATACCGCCCTGGACGACGACAAGCCCGTGATGGCACCGCCGGTCTTCGGATCGGAGCCGCAGGCCGAACGCTTCCACATCTTCCTGCCCAACGTGTTCACGCCCTACAACCACGACGGCATCAACGACGAGTACCTGCCGCAGGGCGAAGGGATCGGCAGCGCGATCATCCGGGTGTATTCCGTGGCCGACAACCGGCTGGTCTTCTCCAGTAATGAACTGACCCCCTGGGATGGCAGGGACATGAACACCGGGGAATACTGCAACGAGGGCCACTACCTTTATGCACTTGAAGTGACCGGCACCGATGGCCAAGTGCGTACACAGGGACAAGTGGTGTTGCTGATGCGGTGAACCGATGCTTCAGCCGCCGCCCATGAAGAACTTCAGCACCCCTCTCCTGCTGATCGTTGCCTTGGGGATGCTGCCGCGTTCCGGCGCGTGGGCGCAGATCACCGATGCCCGGCTGCAACCATCCGAATACCAAGCATTGAAGGACGGTGGGCTGTTGCCCGCCGGCTACAGCGGGTACGCCTCCGTGGCGGCGCCGGCAGAAGGGTCGAAGGGTAAAAAGCCCATGCAAGGCGTGCTGAAAGGCGGTGGCGGCGGCTCCTGCGATTGCTGGATCCAACCGGATGCCACCTACACCCTGGCCATGCCCCCGAACGATGACCAGTCGTCGGGCACCATCTTCCTGCCGTTCACCTTCAACCTGTACGGCGATCTGTACACCTCCTGCAACATCAACAACAACGGCAATGTGACCTTCGGGTGCGGTGCCTTCGGAGGTTTCACGTCCACGGGCTTCCCGGCATCGTCCGCCGGTGGCTTCGGGTGCTACAACATGGTGGCGCCGTTCTGGGCCGATGTGGACACGCGCGGATCCAGTTGTGCAGGGCCCGGCGGTGGTGAGGTCTGGTACAAGGTGACACCCACCGCGCTGTACGTGAACTGGGTGAACGTGGGCTACTACGGCTGCATGGTGGACAAGCACAACACGTTCCAGCTGATCGTGACCGACGGCACGGACCCGGTGATCGGCATCGGGAAGAACGTGAGCTTCTGCTACGGCGAAATGGAATGGACCACGGGCAGCGCTTCCGGCGGTACCGCGGGGTTCGGTGGTACCGCGGCCACCGTGGGCGCCAACCGCGGCAACGGCACCGACTACATCCAGTTCACGCGCCCCGATCAACCGGGAGCGTTCTACGACGGCCCGTTCCTGCTGAACGATGGGATCGACTGGCTGGACAACAAGAACTTCGTTTTCACCACCGTCACCAGTACGGCGAACATCCCACCGATCGGCAGCAGCGTGTACCTGTGCGATACCCTGCAAGTGTGCGTGGGCCAGCAGGTGCAATTCGATTTCACCTTCCTGAGCCCCGAACCCGGGCAGATCACCACCGCCACCTCCGGTTCCACGCTCTCGAACTATACCGAACTGGTGAACACCCCTGGAGCGACCGCGCTGATCACGGCCCAGTTCACGCCCCTGCCGGGGGAGGTCGGCTACCAGTACATCACCTTCGATGGGACGGACAATGGAACACCCCCGTTGACCGCCACCTACAACATCGTGGTGGAGGTCTTCCCCGCGCCGGCCACGGCCACCGGCGCCGTTACCGTGTGCAGCATCGATCCGAACGTGGACCTGCTCGCACAACTCTCCCCTCCGTTGGGCCCGGGAGGCGATTGGATCGACCCCGCAGGCAATACCCACACGGGCACGCTGGATCCCGCCACGGACATTCCGGGTGATTACATCTATGCCGTGGGCACCGGAGCCGGTTGTCCCTCCACCGGAACGGTCACGGTGAACATCGTGACCGCCGCCAACGCCGGCACGGATGCGGTGCTGGCCACGTGCAACAGCAACCCCGCGCAGGACCTGTTCCTCCTGCTGGGAGGTTCGCCCGACGCAGGTGGCGCATGGACCGCGCCCGGCGGGCTGGGCTTCACCAACCCGCTCGATCCCTCGATCGCCGCATCGGGTGCGTACACCTACTCGGTCTCGGGCACCACGCCCTGCCCGAACGATCAATCGGTGGTCACGGTGAACATCGCAAGCGCCGTGGATGCAGGGCTGGATGCCGCACTGACCCTGTGCGTGGATGCCACACCACTGGACATGTTGGCCAGTCTCGGCGGAACACCGGATGCCAGCGGCAACTGGTACGCACCGGCGGGAACCCCCTTCGGTGGCACCTTCGATGCGAGTGCCGACGTGGCCGGGACCTACCTCTACGTGACCCCGGCGATCGCACCGTGCGAATCGGACAGCTCCACGCTCACGATCTCGATCGATCCGGCTCCCGATGCGGGGTTGGATGCCACCTTGGACCTCTGTGCGAACGAACCGAACGTGACCCTGTTCGATCTGCTCGGTGGTGCACCCGACCCGGGCGGCTCCTGGATCGACCCCGACCAGAACGCCCATTCGGGCATCCTCGATCCGAGCACCGAACTGAGCGGCAACTACCTCTACGTGGCCTATGGTGCCGGTGAATGCGATCACCTGACCGATACAGCGATGGTGGTGGCCGCATTGAACCACATGCCCGAGACCGCCTTCAGTGGCACGCCGCTGGCCGGCTGCAACCCGCTGGAGGTCCAATTCACCAACAACACACCGGTGGACCAGATCGGATCCTGCGACTGGTCGTTCGGCGACGGCGAAAGCGGTGGCAACACCGGCACCTTCGCGCACACGTAC
>CAZFAW010000083.1:0-2610 GCA_964517015.1 uncultured Chryseobacterium sp. | reverse complement strand
TGTTGATGCCCCAGCAGCCGGCTCCAGCCAAGGTGAGCAGCAAGGCCCCTGTGCAACACGGCACCCTGAAAGGCGGTGGCGGCGGGAACACGTGCGATTGCTGGATCGAACCGGATGGAACCTATACGCTGGCCATGGGCCCGAACGACGATTTCTCCAGCGGGCTGATCACCATTCCGTTCCAATTCAACCTGTACGGCGACCTGTACACCAACCTGTACATCAACAACAACGGTAACGTATCGTTCGACGCGCCCTGGGGCACGTTCACGGCCACACCCTTCCCCACGGCCAGCTTCGCCATGGTGGCACCGTTCTGGGGCGACGTGGACACGCGCGGCGATGACGGGCTGGGCCTGAACGGCGGCACGGTGGAGTACAAGATCACCTCCACCGCGCTCTACGTGAACTGGTCGGACGTGGGGTATTTCAACTCCTACACCGACAAGCACAATTCCTTCCAGTTGATCATTACCGACGGCACGGACCCGGTGATCGGCGTGGGCAAGAACGTGAGCTTCTGCTACAAGGAGATGGAATGGACCACGGGCGATGCCTCCGGCGGTTCGGGCGGCTTCGGTGGTTCGCCGGCGGTGGTGGGCTCCAACCGGGGCAACGGGGTGGACTTCATCCAGTTCGGCACCTTCGATCAGCCCGGTGGCGCGTACGACGGGCCCTTCGGTGCGAACGACGGCATCGATTGGCTCGACCAGAAGAACTTCGTCTTCACCACCTCGGTAAGCACCGCGAACATCCCGCCGATCGCAAGCGGCCTGCTGCTGTGCGACACGCTCACCGTGTGCATCAACGAGATCGTGGAGCTCGACATGTCCTTCCTCTCGCCCGAGACCGGGCAGACCACCGTGGCCAGTTCCTCAGCGCCCACCTTGAGCAATTACACGGAGGTTAGCAACACCTCGGGCAACACGGCGGTGATCAACAGCACCTTCACGCCGCTCGCGGGCGAAGTGGGGTACCACACGATCAGCTACACGGCCACGGACGATGGCACGCCACCGCTCACCACCACGATCGACATCGTGGTGAACGTGGTGTACACCAGTGCGACGCCACCGGTGATCTCCGGCGACACGGCCGCCTGCGAAGGTGTCGGGACCGTGCTCACCGCCAGCCCCGGGTTCGACAACTACGAGTGGAGCAACGGGTACAACGGTGCCAGCGTGCTGGTGGGGCCGGGCACGTACACCGTGGTGGCCACCAGCGGCATCTGCATCTTCACCTCGAACACGATCACCGTCACGGAGATCCCCGCACCCGATCCCGAGATCACCGGCGTGCTGTTCAATTGCGGTGGGGAACCCACGGTCCTGGGCACCACCGATCCGTACGACACGTACGAATGGAGCACCGGAGCCACATCGCCCACCATCACCGTGGGCACGGGCACCTACAGTGTCACCGTGACCAGTGCCGAGGGGTGTGAAGGCGAGAGCGCCACGGTGAACGTGCTGACCGCCAACAACCCGATCGCCGCAGCCACAGCGTTCCCGGCATCGCCCGCCGAGCCGCCCGCCGAAGTGACCTTCACCGATGCCAGCGATGGCAATGGTGGCACGATCACGGGATACGAATGGACGATCGACGGGACCGTGGTGGGCAACGACGATGTGTTCCAGGGAACATTGGATCCCGGGGTGTACACCGTCACGCTCACTGTCACCACCAGCGATGGCTGCACGGACAGCTACACCTTCACCTACATCGTGGGCAACGTGGAGATCGAGGTACCGAACGTCTTCAGCCCGAACAACGACGGGCAGAACGATGAACTGGTGTTCGCAGGGCTGGAATACTACCCGAACGCGGACCTGAAGGTGTTCAGCCGCTGGGGCAACGTGGTGTACGAGAGCACCAGCTACAACAACAAGTGGAAGGCGAAGGACGTGAGCGAAGGCACCTACTATTTCGTGCTGAAGCTCGCCGATGGCCGCGATTACCACGGCCCGGTCACGATCGTGCGCTGATCACGCCCGCACCCTGTGCGAAGGCCCCGCCGCGGCGGGGCCTTCGTCTATCTTCGCCGGCCTTGCACGCAGGGCGTGAAGGGCACACCATGAAAGTGATCGATCACCTGGAGCGCGCCAAGGGCACCCTCATCTCCTTCGAGATCCTGCCGCCCTTGAAGGGCAGGGACATGCGCTCGATCTACGAGGGCATCGACCCCTTGATGGAGTTCAAGCCGAGCTTCATCAACGTGACCTACCACCGCGAGGAGGTGGTGTACAAGGATCGCGGCCAGGGACTGCTGCAGAAGATCCGGCTGCGCAAACGCCCCGGCACCGTGGGCATCTGCGCCACCATCAAGGTGAAGTACGATGTGGACACCGTCCCGCACCTGATCTGCGGGGGCTTCAGTCGCGAGGACACGGAGGACGCGCTGATCGAACTGAACTTCCTTGGCATCGACAACGTGCTGGCCCTGCGCGGCGATCCCATCAAAAGCGAAAGCCACTTCATTCCGGAACGCGACGGGCACGCGCATGCCGTGGACCTGATCCGCCAGATCAGCGGCTTGAACCGCGGCAAGTACCTGCACGAGGAGGAACAGGAAGCCGCCGCCACCGACCTCTGCATCGGCGCGGCCTGCTA
>CAZFAW010000082.1:0-9058 GCA_964517015.1 uncultured Chryseobacterium sp. | reverse complement strand
CACCAGTTGGACAGGAAGGCCCGGCGATCGCGTACGAACACCAGGGTAACGGGCAGCGCGGCCAGCAGGCAGACGGATATGACCACGTCGACGATGCGTTTCGAGCGGCGGCTCCCGGAACTGGTCACCGAATGGCGCTCCATGATATGGAGGTCCTGCAAGGTTTCGATGCTGCTGGACCCGATAATGAGGTTGCGGCCGGGCTGCGCGATCTTGAACACCGCCCCGGTGCGGCGCAACGCCTCCATCAGGCCGATGATGCGCGACCAGGCCAGGTCGCTGGCACAGAAAACCACTTCATCGATGTCGTGCCGGCGCAGTTCCGTGCGGATGCGATCCACCGCATCGGGCGCCTCGGCCTGTTCGGCGCTGAACTGGCGCTGGCGGCCCAGCCCGAAGTGCGTTTGCCAGAGCAGCGCAAGGGCGTTACGGTTCTCTTCCGCGCTCCCGATGGAGAGCACCCGTTTGCGGTCCAGCATGCGCAAGCTGAACGGTTTCACACGCAACATGTGCAACAACAACCGCGAAAGGCAACCCACTGTGGCGAGCACCGCACCGGCCAGCAGCGCCCAGGCCGTTCGCTCCCCGAGGTCGTCGCGCGGGTCGCTGATCCAGTGCACCAGGAAGGTCCAGGCCGCGGCCGCCGCGGAAGCGATGGCGATGTTCTTCAACCGCACCGGGAGGTCGTACCCGCCGAAGAGCCCGAAGAAGACGAGCAGGTGCAAGGCGCCAAGTACGAACAGCCCGCCTACCAGGCCGGCTTCCGGCGCGCCACCGGGAAGTGTGCGGGCGCCCAGCAGCAGCGCACCGAAGAGCAGGATGAGGTCCACGATGGGCAGGAGGGCTCGCCGCAGGAAGCGCGCCACGATGGCGCCCGCCGCACTGAGGTAGATGCTGCCGTTGATCACCAGGCCGAACGGATCGGTGCGGCGCCGCGTGAAGTGCTTCTTGGCGAAGATGGCCATGGCATTGTAGAACACGAACACGTAGTTCACGCTGCTCTTCTTGGTGCTCTCGCCCTTGTAATGGATGATCCGCGCCTGCGGGAAGTACCAGTTCTCGTAACCGCCGAGGGTGATCCGGTAGCTGAGGTCGATGTCCTCGCCGTACATGAAGAAGCTCTCGTCCAGCAGGCCCACTTCGTCCAGCGTTTTCTTGCGCAGGAACATGCATGCGCCAGAGAGGATCTCGATGCGCGCGGGCCGGTCTTCGGGAAGGTGGCCCAGGTGGTACCGCCCGAAGACGCGGCTGCGCGGGAACAGGCGCGTGAGCCCGATGATCTTGTAGAAGGCCACGGCCGGAGTGGGAAGCCCGCGCTTGCTCTCGGGCAGGAAATGCCCGGCACCGTCGATCATCTTCACCCCCAACCCGCCGGCCTTGGGATCCGCATCGAGGAAGGCCAACACATCGCGGAACACGTTCTCGCCCACCACGGTGTCCGGGTTCAGCAGCACCACGTGCTCGGCGCGGCTTTGCAGGATCGCCTGGTTGTTGGCCCGGCTGAAGCCCACGTTCTCCTTGTTGGCGATCAGGCGCACCTGCGGGAATTCCTCGCGCACCATCTCCACGCTCCCGTCGGTGCTCTGGTTGTCCACCACGAACACTTCGCCATCCACCCCTTCCAACGCCGTGAACACCGTGCGCAGGCACTGCTCCAGGTAGGCGCGTACGTTGTAGTTGACGATGATGACGCTGAGCTTCATGTGCGCGCATGAGCATGAGGTCCGCCACTCCACCCGGCTCGCCAGGCCCGGATGGGCACATGGGCACATGTTGCTCTCATCGCTTCACGCTTTGCTCATAGGGTTTCCTGTCGGCGATGCTGCGCCCGAGGGTCAGTTCGTCCACCTGCTCCAGGTCGCCGCCCACGCTGATGCCGCGCGCGATCATGCTCACGCGCACGCCCCGTTCGTTCAGCTTGCGATAGAGGTAGAAACCGGTGGTATCGCCTTCGAGCGTGGCCCCGAGGGCCAGCACCACCTCCTCCACCCCGCCGGCCTGCACGCGATCGAGCAATTGCCGTGTGTTCAGGTCGTCCGGCCCGATGCCGTCGATGGGGCTGATCACCCCGCCGAGCACGTGGTACAATCCTCTGTACTGGTGCGTGTTCTCCACGGCGATCACATCGCGGATGTCGGCCACCACGCACACCATGGACCGTTCGCGGCGTGGATCGCGGCAGATGTCGCACACTTCCGTATCGCTGATGTTGCAGCATTCGGTGCAATACCGCACGTTCTCCCCGAGCAGGCGCACGGCCTCGGCGAATCGGGCCACCTCGTGCTTCTCGCGCCGCAGCAGGTCGAGGGCATAGCGCATGGCGGTGCGGCGCCCCACCCCGGGCAGGGTGGCCAGTTGGTCCACGGCGTTCTCGAGCAGTTGCGAGGAGAGCGGCATGGCGCAAAGATGCACGCCCACACCATGACGTTGACAGTGGGCGGGGTGATCGCCTGCGAGGGATGGGGAACAGAACGTTCATTTGTCGCGATGTCCCCCAGCCTGCTCCTGACCATCGTCTTCGGCTATTTCCTGCTGCTGCTCGGCATCGCGTGGTACACGGGTCGTGGAGCGGGTGAACAGGCCTTCTACAGCGGCGAGAAGAAGAGCCTTTGGTGGATCGTGGCCTTCGGCATGATCGGCACCTCGCTCAGCGGCGTCACCTTCATCAGCGTACCGGGCTGGGTGCACGACAAGCATTGGACCTACTTGCAGATCGTGATCGGCTATGTGATCGGCTACCAGGTGGTGGCCGGTGTTCTACTGCCGCTCTACTACAAACTGCAACTGACCAGCATCTATGGATACCTGCATCAGCGCTTCGGCCCGGTCAGTTATCGCACCGGTGCATCGTTCTTCATCCTCTCCCGGACCCTCGGCGCCACGATCCGGATCTACCTCGTGCTGCACGTGTTGCACCTCTTCGTGCTGCAAGCGATCGGGATCCCCTTCTGGCTGACCGCCCTGGTGATCCTGGCCATGATCGTGCTCTACACCTTCCAGGGCGGGGTGAAGACCATCGTCTGGACCGACACGCTGCAAACGCTATTCATGCTGGCTGCACTGGTCGGTACCGTGCTCTACATCGTGAACGACGCGAGCATGCACGGCTGGTTGGAAGAAGCGCAGGCCAGCGGCATGCTCACCATGTTCAACACGGATTGGAAGAGCGACAGCTTCTTCCTCAAGCAGATCCTCAGCGGCATCTTCATCACCATTGCCATGACAGGTCTGGACCAGGAGATGATGCAGAAGAACATCAGCGTGCGCACGGTCGGCGATGCACAGAAGAACATGCGCGTGTTCAGCGTGATCCTGTTGGGTGTGAACCTGCTCTTCCTGCTGCTCGGTGCATTGCTCTACCTGCACATGGATCACGTGACCATGGAAATGCCCGCGCGCACGGACGACGTCTTCCCCACCCTCGCGCTACAGCATTTTCCGCCATGGTTGGGCCTGCTCTTCATCGTGGGACTGATCAGCGCCCTTTTCCCAAGTGCGGATGGTGCGCTCACAGCCCTGACCGCGAGCACCTGCATCGACCTGGTGAACATCCGCGAGCGCGGCTGGGACGAGGCACGGCAGCGCAGTGTGCGCCAACGCGTGCACATCGGCATGGCCGTGCTCTTCCTCTGCTGCATCCTCTTCTTCGCCTGGCTCGATAGCGGCACCGTGCTCGACACATTGTTGAAGATCGCCGGCTACACCTACGGCCCACTGCTCGGGCTCTTCGCCTTCGGCATCGCGACGAAGTCGGCACCCAAAGACGGCCTGGTGCCGCTCGTTTGTGTGATCGCACCGGTGATCACCTATGCACTGGCGTTCTACAGCAAGGAACTCTTCTTCGGTTACCAGATGGGCTTCGAGGTGCTGCTGGTGAACGCAGCGCTGACCTTCGCAGGGCTCCGTACCATCTCACGCCCACGGCTTGCCCCTCATCCCGCTTGATCTCTTCCACATCGAGGCAGCGTATCGGGGTTCGGGTGCATCTATCCGGTAACCAACCCACGGACATGAATAAGGCAACGGCCCTCCTCACAACGATCATGCTCTTAGCGGTATCCTGCAAGAAGGACGAAGCGGGGGGGCCAACACCCACTCCCTCTCCTTCCACGGCACCGTTCCAAGCGTACTTCGAGCAGAACCTGATCGACGCCACTCAGGCATTCAGTGTGAACGCAGCCACCGGGGGCACCATCTTTGGGGCGCACGGCGTGGAGGTCAGCTTCATCCCGAACGCTTTTGTGACGAGCGCCGGAACTTCCGCAAGCGGCACGATCGATGTGGAGTTGGTGGAGGTATTGGACATCCCTTCCATGATCTTGATGAACAAGCAGGCCATGGGCGATGACGACGGCACATTGAAACCCCTGGTGAGCGGTGGCCAGATCAAGTTAATCGCCTCGCTTGCAGGAGAGCCGCTGGAACTGGTGGACAATGGCTCTCTCATCACCTTCCCCGCAAGCGGCGGGGCGGATCCCAGCATGGAGGTGTTCTATGGCACCGAAGCGACCGATGGCGTTGTCACGTGGACCCCTGCGCCATTGGACGTGACCATCTACATGGATTCCGGCTCGGTATATCAGTTCTTCAATGACTCCCTGGAATGGGTGAACTGTGACTATTTCTACGAGCCCGGCGCGACAATGACCGACGTGGTGGCTACACCACCAGCCGGCCACGACGAAACGAACACGGTCACATGGATCGTTTTCACCGACAATAATGCCGTGGCCAACCTCTACCATTGGGTGGGAGGCTCCCTTACCACCGCGCCGTTCTACCAGCTCCCGGTGGGCCTGAACATCACCATCGTCTCACTTGCCGCCATCGGATCGGAGTACCGCTCGTGCTTCGTGAGTACGACGATATCGGCCGGAATGAACATTCCATTGAGCTATAACACCACCACGCTCGAGCAATTCGAGATCGACGCACAAGACCTCTGATCCTGGCCAATGGTGGCAGGATACACCACCAGCTACGAAGCACCATTGAGGCAAGAACGCCGGCCCTTGCAGTCGGCGTTGTTGCTTCCGATACATGTGTGGATGTCGGTGCGATCGATCGCCTGCCCAACTTCGCGGTCCCAACAACCAACACCATGGCATTGACCCGACGTTCCACCGCCGTGTGGAAAGGCACCGGCAAAGAAGGCAGCGGAACCGTGAGCAGCACCAGCGGTGTGCTGAAGGACACGCCCTATTCGTTCTTCACGCGCTTCGTGAGCGAGGACGGAAAGGCAGGCACCAACCCCGAAGAACTGGTCGCGGCGGCGCATGCGAGCTGCTTCACGATGAAGCTGAGCTTCGTGCTCGGCAATGCGGGCTTCACCCCCGACGAACTGAACTGCACCGCGAACGTGAAGATCGACAAGGTGGGCGATGGCAATGGTGTCGTTGGCATCCACATGGACCTGGCGGCGAAGGTGCCGGGCATCAGCGAAGTGGTTTTCCAGCGCTGCGCGGAGGAGGCCAAGGTGAACTGCCCCATCAGCCAGTTGCTCAAGGCGGTGCCGATCACGCTGACGGCCAAGCTGGGCTGAGCGTTCACGCCCGCACGCTGTCCCACGCCATGCGGAAGGCGGCGTCGATGGTGCGCTTCTTCAGGCGGAAGCGGCCCGCGTGGTGACCGATCGCCAGCGCATTGAGGGCACCGGCCAACTGTTGGATCAGCACTTCGGTCTCCACATCGCGCACCAGGTGCTCCCGCTTGCCGCGCTCCACCAGCTGGCGGATCGGCAGCAGCAGTTCATCGCTCCTGCCCACCACCTTCCTGTCCATGAAGGGCGAACGGTGGTACTGCTCGATGAACACGATGTCCTGCGGATGTTCGAGCACCTGTTGCAGGTAGGCGTGCCAGATGGCCCTGAAGTTGTCCATGAAGGGTTGCGCCGGATCGTGCAGGTGCGCATAGCGTTGCACGCTCCGTGCGCGCACATGGCTGTATAGCGCGTTCAACAACGTGGCCTTGTCGTCGAAATAGACGTAGGCCGTGCCGATGGCCACGCCGGCCGAACGGGCCAGGTCGCTCATCTTCACGCCGGCCATGCCCTCCTTCAGCACAAGTGCCAGGGCCGCATCCAACAGCGCCTTCTGCTTCGCGGGGTCCTTGGGTCTTGCCATGCGGCGAACATAGATGAAGGGAAGTTCATGCAAGGCCGTGCAGGCGGTGCGCGTGGCCTTGCACGACCCCAACCGTTCGTCACCTGCCCCGCCACGCCGCACATTCCTCTTCCTGTCCGGCGGGTCCGTGGGGCACCTTGCGCTCCCCCTGTTCCATGGACCGTGCGATCGATAACCGACCGGCCCGCCGCAGGCGCATGATCGCGCTGGGCTGCGCTGGCGGCTTGCTGGTGATCGCGATCGCGTTCTGGAGCAGTTCCTTCGCCACCAGCCGCGTGCGGACCGAATTGGCCAAGGTCACCATCGGGACCGTGGAGAAGGGCCTCTTCAAGGAGTTCATTCCCGTGACCGGCACCGTACAACCGATCCAGACCGTGTTCCTCGACGCCCTGGAGGGCGGCACCGTGAAGCAGCGCTTCGTGGAGGACGGCCACATGGTGAAGGCCGGGCAACCGATCATCGAGCTGAGCAACCCGCAACTGCACATGGACGCGATCAACCGCGAAGCCCAGTTGCTGGACCAGCAGAACAACCTGCGCAACACGCGCCTGGCCATGGACCAGCAGACCACGCGCCTGAAGGACGAGCTGTTGAACCTGGACAAGGACCTGATGCGACTGGAGCGCGACGGCAGGGTGGACGAACGGCTGGTGCGCGACTCGCTGATCGCCACGAACACGTTCCTGAGCAACAAGGAGAACCTGCAGTACCTGCGCGAGAAGCGGAAGCTGCTGGCGCTGAACCTGCACAGCGATTCGGTGTTCCGCATGTCGCAGGTGGGACAGATCGCAAGCTCGCTGGACCTGATCCAACAGAACCTCCAGTTCCTGCGCGAGAACCTGCAGAACCTGGTGATCAAGGCCCCGATCGACGGACAGCTCAGCGGCCTGAACGCGGAGCTCGGACAGACCAAGCAGCGCGGCGAGCGGATCGCGCAGATCGATGTGCTGGAGAGCTTCAAGGTGCGGGCACGGATCCCCGAGCACTACGTGAGCCGGATCGCCATCGGCCTCCAGGGCACCTTCACCCATGCGGGCAGGGAACATGCGATCGAGGTGTTCAAGATCTACCCGGAGGTGAGCAACGGCGAGTTCGATGTGGACCTGCGCTTCGTGGGCCCCGCTCCCGCTGTGCGGCGCGGCCAGACCTTCCAGGTACGGCTCCAACTGAGCGAGGACATGCAGGCCGTGATGGTGCCGCGCGGGCCCTTCTTCCAGGACACCGGCGGACAGTGGGTGTACGTGCTGAACGCGGAAGGAAGCGCCGTGAAGCGCGAGGTGAAGCTCGGCCGCCAGAACCCGGACATGTACGAGGTGCTCGATGGGCTGGAACCCGGCGAGCGGGTGGTGACCAGCCGTTATGCCGCATTCAACAATGCCGATGAACTCGTGATCGAATAGCACCGACAAGCCCGCGCACGTTGCGTTCTACGCGTAGCGTGTCGCGGGAACGGACAACACGCAACGCGCAACCCACCAACACACGATCGATCCACCATGAGCCTCTTGACCACCCGGAACCTTTCGAAGATCTACCGCACCGACACCGTGGAGACCACCGCCTTGAACGAGGTGAACATCGACATCGCACAGGGCGAGTTCGTCGCGATCATGGGACCCAGCGGATGCGGCAAGTCCACCCTGCTGAACATCCTGGGCCTGCTGGACGCCCCCAGCAGCGGCAGCTACATGGTGAACGGCGAGGACGTGAGCGGATACAACGAACGCAAGCGCGCCGAGGTGCGCAAGAACACGGTGGGCTTCGTGTTCCAGAGCTTCAACCTGATCGACGAGCTCACGGTGGCCGAGAACATCGAACTGCCGCTGATCTACACCAGCCTGGCCAAGGGCGAACGCCGGCAGCGCACGGAAGAGGCGATGCAGCGCATGAACATCGCCCATCGCGCGAAGCACTTCCCGCAGCAGCTCAGCGGCGGCCAGCAGCAGCGCGTGGCCATCGCGCGGGCCGTGGTGAACAAGCCGAAGCTGATCCTCGCCGACGAACCCACGGGCAACCTCGACAGCGCGCACGGCGAAGAGGTGATGAACCTGCTCACCGAACTGAACCAGGCCGGCACCACGATCATCATCGTCACCCACAGCCTGCGCGATGCGGGCTTCGCGAAGCGCACGATCAAGTTGCTGGACGGGCGGGTCGTCGGGGCCGACGTGCCGGCGCAGACGCTGCTCTGAGGCGGGCTGCTTCGATGGTCCGCAGGCTCAGGCCTTCGCCCGCGATGCCTCTTCCTCCAAAACGGCTTCGGCCAGTCGCGTGCCGTCGATCCGTGCCTTGATCTTCGCGAAGGCCACGTCGCGGGTGGTGGACACATCGTCGCAGAACGGCGAGAAGCCGCAATCGTCGGTGGTGCCCAGTTGAGAAAGGGGAATGGCACGTGCGGCTTCGAGCACCCGGTCGCGCACCACGTCGGGCGTTTCGACCCGGGGATCCAATACGTCGACCACGCCCACGAACACCATCTGGTCGGGCCGAAGATGGCGGGCGATGGTGGCGAGCACGGAGGCACGGTCCTTCTCACTGGCCAGTTGCAGGTAGAAATTGCCCACGTGCAGATCGAACAGATGCGCGAGCAGGTCGGCGTACGGGATGTCGGCGCTGTGCGTTGAATCGTGGTCGCCTCCCGGGCACACGTGCACGCCGAGCTTCCTGCGTTCCGCGGCACTGAACCGGTCGCACACGGCGTTGATCAGGCCGATGAACTGCTTGAGCACGCCACCGGAGGGATCCAGCTTCAACGAGAGGCGGCCTTCGGTGAAATCGATCTGCACCCGGTGCGCCCCGGCGTCCAGGCAACGGCGGATGTCCGTTTCGCATTCGTTCACCAGATCGGCGATGAACTGCTCGCGCGGGTAGCCCGGGATCCCTTCGGCCGGGTAGATCAGGCTCAAGGCCGAAGCGGAGATCACCGCCTGCTTCAA
>CAZFAW010000081.1:4958-9068 GCA_964517015.1 uncultured Chryseobacterium sp. | reverse complement strand
CCTGGAAGCGCTCGCGAAGCGGGGCCATGAGCAACTCGCCGTTCCGGGCGATCCCTCCGAAGAGTACGATCCGTTGCGGGCCGGTCACCGCTACGGCGTTGGCAAGGCCTACGGCGAGCCAGCGTACGGCATGGCGGAAAGTCTGCACCGCGGCGGCATCCCCGCGGTTCGCTGCATCGGCGATGCACTTGACACCATCTTCCTTCAGGACCGCCGGATCCCCGTCGAGTTCGGCGTAGGTCTGTCGCAGCCCACGGATGCTCACATAAGCCTCCAGGCAGCCTTTGCGGTGGCACGTGCAGGGGCGTCCATCCATTACAAGGGTCATGTGCCCCAGTTCGCCGGCATTGCCGTGGCTTCCCAGGACCAGGCGGCCGTTCACTATGAACCCGCTGCCCACCCCGGTGCCCAAGGTGACGATGAGCAGGTCGTTGTATCCTTGCCCGGCGCCGTAACGCCATTCCCCCAAAGCCGCCGCGTTCGCATCGTTGCCGAGCACGCAGGGAACGCCCAGCCTGTGCTGCATCATGTGCGCGAACGGCACATCGTGCCGCCAGGGAAGGTTCGGCGCCATTTCAATGATGCCCATGTGCTGGTTCGCATTGGGCGCACCGATCCCGCAGGCATCCACTACAGCGTGCCCCACGCCTCCGAGCAGTTCACGCAGTGCTCCGACCAATGCATCGGCGAACGCGTGTTCATCCACATGCCCGGTGGTGGAAATGCGGGTCCGGGCGATCACCCTTCCTTGGTCCACCAGGCCGATCTTGCTGGTGGTGCCCCCGATGTCGATCGCGGCGATCATGCGTCCGGTTGCGGATGTCTGGAGCCTCGGAACCCGAACCAGGCCAGGAAGGCATAGCACGCCGCAGGAAGCAGGAAGGAGATCTTCAACCCCGCGTGGGGATCCTGCTGGTCGGCCAACAGGTCGATCAGCGCGCCTTGCAGCGTGGGAATGGCCGCGCCACCAACGATCATCATCACAAGCAACGAACTGCCCTGGCTCGTATCCTCTTTCAACCCATCGATAGACAGGGTGAAGATGTTGCTCCATAGGATCGAATTGAAGACGCCGATCGCCACGATCGCCCACAGCGCCCACGCACCGTGCGTGAGCATGGTCGTGATCAGCAATCCGAGCGCCGCCAACGAAAAGAGCCCCAGAGCGCGCGATGGGTGAGGGCCTGCAAGCACGAACGCGGCCATGTTCGCTACGATGATGGCGGCCATGGGCCACGAGTGCTGCAGGAGGAAACGATCGGAAGCGTTCAAGGAATGGAGCAGCAGGAACATGGCCGTGCCCAGGGGCACCATCAACAGGATGCGCCGCAGGGCGGGAACCTTGCGGGCCAACGCCACCGAACCCAGGAACCTGCCGGTCATGGCGCCCCCCCAGTACAAGCTCAGGTAGTGCTTGGCGCTGGCTTCCGGCAGGCCGAGCACGCCTTGGCTGCCCAGGTAATTGATCATCAGGCTTCCGATGGCCACTTCCGCACCCACGTAGCAGAAGATCGCCACCATGCCCCAGCGCAACTGCGGATGTCGAAGGGCGTTGCTCGCGGCGATCGGCGCGATGGGCGGTTCGGGCAACGGGGTGAACGCCACCCAGGCCGCCAGTACGAGGAACACGCCCATGTACAGCGCATAGGGGTACCGGATCGCTTCGTCGCCTTGGAAGCGCTCGAAAATGAGCCAACCGCCGATCAACGGGGCCAGCGTGGTGCCCAATGAGTTGAAGGCCTGCGCCAGGTTCAGCCGGCTGCTCGCGCCTTCGGGTGGGCCGATGATCGCCACGAACGGGTTCGCCGCGATCTGCAACAAGGTGAAGCCCAGGCCCAGGACGAAGAGGGCTGCAAGGAAGCCTGCGTAGGAATGCGAATACGAAGCGGGAATGAACAGGCCGCACCCCAGCGCGCTCACCATCAGTCCGGCCACGCTGCTGCGTTTGTAGCCGATCCTGCGGATCGGGTCGCCGGTGGTGATCGATAGGATATAGTAAGCCACCGACCCGATGAAATAGGCGCCGAAGAAGCAGAATTGGACCAAGAGGCTCTGCGAATAGTTGAGCGCGAACACCGCCTTCCAATGCGGGATCAACACATCGTTCATCACCGTGAGGAAGCCCCACATGAAGAACAACGATGTGAGCACCGTCATGGGCCATGCGATGGAGCGTGCGCTCGCGCGCCGACCCGGTTCACCGGCAGCGCTGGCAATGGGTGGCAGGGTGCTCATGGCAGGTATCGCGCAAATATGCCGGTTCGCTTTCGCACCTTCGTCGGCCCACTCCGATCATCGCACATGCCACAAGACCGCCGTCGCTTCTTGAAAATGGGTTTGACCGGAAGCGCGGCTTTGCTCGCAGGCTGTTCGGGCGAAGATCGGGGAGCCCCAGCCGATACCGGAGCGGCACCGGAACATGCCGAGGTCCCTGGCGGCGCTGCGGCCTCCGGCCCGGTGGTGTTGAGCACGTGGGAACATGGCTTGATCGCCAATCGACGGGCTTGGGAGGTGCTCTCCACGGGTGGATCGGTGCTCGATGCCGTGGAACAAGGTGTGGGAGCGATCGAGAGCGACTTTTCCAATAGGAGCGTGGGCCTGGGCGGTATGCCGGACCGGGATGGCATCGTCACCCTCGACGCCTGCATCCAGGATCACGAGAGCCGCGCTGGTTCCGTGGCCTTCGTTTCCGGCTTCGAACATCCGGTCAGTATCGCAAGGGCCGTGATGGAACGCACCCCGCATGTGATGCTCGTGGGTGAAGGCGCGGAGCGCTGGGCGCTGGAGAACGGCTTCAGCCGGAAGGACCTGCCCATGCCGGACGATGTGCGAACGGCTTGGGAGACTTGGAAGCGCACCCATGACTACACACCCGTGGTGAACGTGGAGAACCGGCTTCGCGGCGGCGCTTCCGACCACGATACCATCGGTATGATCGCCATGGACGGCAACGGCAGGCTGGCGGGCAGCTGCACCACCAGTGGCATGGCTTGGAAGGTGCATGGCCGCGTCGGTGATAGCCCCATCATCGGGGCGGGCTTGTTCGTGGATGGTGATGTGGGGGCCGCTTGTGCAACCGGCACCGGTGAATTGATGATACGGACCGCCGGCAGCCACAGCGTGGTGGAATTGATGCGCCAGGGCATGGAGCCTGCAGAAGCGTGCAAACAGGTCGTACTTCGGGTGATCCGTAAGCATCCAGGCCTTGTCGGGCATCAGATCGGATTGCTCGCCCTACGTGCGGATGGCTCGTACGGAGCTTACGGGATCTACCGCGGATTCAATTATGCAGTTCGTACGAAAGATGCTGAACGTCTGGAGGATGCGGCATTTGAGCGAAAGGAATGATCGCATTCCATTTGGATCCTTGCCGTGCACTGCTACCTTTACCGCCCATGAACGCACTTCGGTCCGTTTCCGTTGGCTTGGCATTATGGGGTGCACTATCCGCAAGCGCTGGTGGTGGTAAGGATTGTGAGCAGAAGGCCGCTGTGCGGGTGGAGTGCGCCACCACCTCCGCATTCCTGAACATCGACATTGCCCATTGCCGGAAGATCGGGCATGTGGTGATCGAAGTGAAGAACCAAGAGGGCCTCGTGCTTTACAAGGAAGAAGGCAAAGCCCTTGCGGAAGTACTGGTACGCCGGCTTGATAAGGGCGTATTCCCCAAGGGCGAACTGTCTCTGAGCGTGACCGCGCGCGATTTCGCGATCACCCAGCCCTTCTCCATTCGCTGAACAGCCTTTACCAGGCCGCGTTCAACAGGTCCAGCAACTGGCCATCCTGGGCGAGGCTGCGGCTGTCATCGTCGAGGCTCTTTTCCACGGTTTTGGCGCGGCGCGTGCGAGATCCCGTGGATCGCGACAGGACCATTTCCTGTTTGGCCACTTCGCCGGCGGCGTTCGTCAGCGTTCCGTTCCTATCGAGGTCTTCCCGCACCACATAGTTGTCCAGCGTGGCAGGGGCAGCGGCATCGGCCATGTCCTTGAGCGCGCTGTCTGTGTTCGTGTCCGTGCCCAGTGCAGCTGCTTCCTGAACCTCGGTTTCCTTGTAACCGACCACGGCTTCATCCATTGCCGTGGAACCGGTCAGGGTCTTTTGCAAGGCTTC
>CAZFAW010000081.1:0-4858 GCA_964517015.1 uncultured Chryseobacterium sp. | reverse complement strand
CGACCACGGCTTCATCCATTGCCGTGGAACCGGTCAGGGTCTTTTGCAAGGCTTCCAGCCCCGTGTGGGCATCGAATGCGGCATTGGGCGACCGCTCCGCCGCACGTTCGGCTGTGGACACTTCCGTTCGTTGTGTTCCAGCCGCTGCACCCTTGGCTTGATCCGAGGCAGGAGCGGGAGGGGGCTGCTGGGCCGATCGCCCCGGCTGGGGCATCGCAGGTTCCTTGGTTTCCACGACGGCTACTTCAGCCTCGTTCGCGTTCGAAAGGCGTTGGTAGACCACCACCGCACCCGTGAGGAGGAGGGCCACCGTGGCAAGGGCCAGTACCGGCCTCCACGCGGCGGCGGCCCGCTCGGGCACGAGGAAGGCTTGAACGCTGTTCAACCAGATCCGCCAGGCGGGTTGCTGCCGGTCGCGGAACACCTGCAACACGTGCTCACGCACCGTATCCTCCGGTTCCAGCAGGTCGCGCGGGCCGCGTTCATCGGCCCTGACCTGATGGAGCAGGCGGCGCATGTTCTCGTATTCCTCGCGGCCGCTGAGGTGGCGCAGCACGAAGGCCCGCTCCTCGGCCAGCAGTTCATCGAAGCTGCGTTCGCTCAGCAGGCTCTCGATGTCCTCGGGATCGTATGTCTCACGGGGTACCATGGTCGTACAATGCGCGGGGGTCGAATTCCTTCATTCGTTCCGCTAGTTTTTTCAGGGTGTAGAACAGGCGGCTCTTCACCGTCCCTTCGCTGATGCCGAAGACCGCGGCGATCTCCTTGATGGCCATGTCCTCCTGGTAGCGCATCACGAACGTGGAGCGATGGTCCGGGTCGAGCCGGTCCAGTTCCGCGTTCAATCTGTCGCGGAAACGGGCATGGTCCACGCCATCGCCTTCCACGGCCGCGGTGATGCCCTGGCCGTTGTCCAGGTAAGGGCGTGCGTTGCGGCGCACCTCTTCCCGGCGGTACTCGTTCTTGCACATGTTGTTGGCCACGCTGTAGAGCCATGTGCTGAACGGGCGCCCGGGATCGTAGCTCTCGGGGCGGCGGGCGATCTTGCTGAAGAGGTCCTGGAGCATGTCCTGCGCCCGTTCGCGATCGTGCCAGAGCATGCGATGGAAGTAGCTCATGAGCCGGCCCTTCCAACGATCGTAAAGGGCCGCGAACGCACGTTCGTCTCCTTGCACGATGAGTTCCATCAAGCGCTCATCGCTTTGTTCCTGATAGGGCCGAGCGAAGAGCGCCATGGATCAGTGCGCGATGATGCCCAGTTGATAGAGACGGGTGGTGAGGTGCTGTGCCTCGGCGATCCCCCGCACGGTGTGTTCCATCTGTGCCGCGTTGGTCTCATCGCCAACGGACCGGTAGTGCCGCAACAGCACGGCCCCGGGAAGCAGGTAATTGGCCGTGAGCGGGCCCGCGTACATGTTGCGGGTCATCGACTTCCACCGTTGCTCCAACTGAGGGATGTTGTCCACGCGCTGATGGCTGTACCGCAAGGCGATGCCGGTGACGTACAGTTCGTTCTCGAGCGCCTTCGCCCAGGTCGGATCGAGGCTCAGGGCCAGGAAGACGGGTCGGGTGGTGGCATCCAACAGCCCCCGAACGAACGCCACGCCGTCGGTGGGCACGGATCCCACGGCCTTGGCCCGTGCCCAGCAGTGCGCACGATAGGCGGCGTCCGCCAGCAGCCGCTGATCGATCACCAGCACGTCCTTGCGAACCCCGAAGTTCCGTTGTTTCACCAGGGCAGGGTAGGTGTCCATTTCCCCATTGGTGATCACGATCCCATTGGGGTCCACCGAGAGCAACAGGTCGCTGGCCACATCGAGCAGGGCCGAACTGATGCCGCCGCGTTCCTGGATCTCCTTGCAGGCACGTTGCAGTGCGGCGTCGTCGCCGTCGAGCAGCGCCTTCGCCATATGCGGCCCCAGGAGTTCCGCGCGATCCGGCGCCACGCTGGCAGCGGCGTTCAGGTGCACGAACGCCGAACGGGCCGGGAATTCCAGGTGGAAACCGGCCATGTGGGCCTCGAAGCTGTTGGGTGCTTCCTTCTTGAGCTCGCTGGCGATGGTGGCGAGTTGCTTGCGATCCGCTTCGGGAACTTCACCCTGGTTGCGGGCCAAGGACGCGTTGCGCGAACTGACGAACCAGTTGTACCGGGCTTGTTGATCCCCCGGGCTTTTCTCGCTCAATGCGCGCCACATCTCGGCATCGCGCAGCTGGTCTTCCAAGCGCCACCCCCCTTGGTAGGGTTCTTCGGCGCGGAGGTTCAACTCCTCGTTCGTTTGAGCGAACGCGGATGCCATGGCTCCGAACGCACATGCAACGATGATCGACCTCTTCATGGACCGGTAAGCAACGACCTGTACACGCGTGCAAAGGTCGGGTTCAGCACGAGCCCGGCGTACCTTGGCCGCCCCATCGGGCCGAAAAGATACCGGCATTCCGCCGCCTTCCATCCCGGCCCCCCGGAGCCATGCTCGACGACGGAACCAAGCAGAGGTTGAAGGAGAAGCTCGACCAGGTGCACGAGTGGCCGGGCGTCTACATGTTCAAGTTCATCTTCGAACCCGATGCGGAACGCCTTTCCCAGGTCTTGGCCCTTTTCCCACCGGAAAGCGAAGTGCTACGGAAGTACAGCAAAGGAGGGAAGTACCTGAGCCTTACGGTGAAGGAAGTGATGATCACGGCCGATGACGTGGTGGAGCGCTACGATCGGGCTTCGGAGATCACCGGCGTGATCGTGCTGTGAGCATGGGAGCCCTCGATACCCTCCGCTCGGCCTTGTTGATCACGCTGCCGGTGGTCTTGATCGCGGTGCTGTGGCGCAAGTTCAAGCTGCGCACGCTCGCGCGCGAATTGCCCGCGCCCGCGCACGCCGAACTGCTGGACTTGCAGGTGGCCTATCATCCGTCCCGCCTGCGTGCCTTGGTGAACATACCGGGCGATCGGGAGCAGGAGATCCACACGGCCTTGCTCAATGCAGGCTACAACACCATCCATCGTTGGCCGGTCCACTCCCTGCCCACGGGCGAACACTGGTTGGAGCGTCCGTTGATCCACCTCCCCGATGGCGATCATTACTTCGAAATGGGGACCGCCACACAACGCACGGTGCGGCGCTTCCGTCTTCAGCAGACCATGCCCCCCCACGCATGATCGTTCGCGTCGTCGCTCTTCTCCTGTTGGTGTGCGGCACGGGCGCCCATGCACAGCGCAGCACGCAGCCCCGGCCGGAGTTCAGCGCCAAGGGCCAGTTGATCCTTCCCGTTCCGGTGGGGAACGATCTTTTCAACGACGTTACAGAGACGATCGGCCAGTTCGACCTGCAACTTCAGATGCCGCTGTTCAATGGTCTGGGCATCGGGGCGGGGGCCAAAGCGAGCTTCTTCACGCTCGATGAACGCGCACTGGCATCGGCCGTGCACGGAGATGTGACCCGCTGGACCTGGTACGGCAAGCTCCAATACGAGCACTTCACCAGCGAGCGTACGTTCTACGAACTGGCCGTGAAGGCAGGCAGCAGCCTTTACAGGTGGAACGCCAGCACCTGCCCGGAGGTAGGAACGGACCATGCGGGCTTTTGGGGCGCCACTGCCAGTTATTACCTGCTCGCAACGGACAATCTCGCCTTCGGGCTGTTGCTGGGCTACGAAACCGACGATGTAGGCGTGGGCCCGGAGACCTTCTGCCTTGAGAGCTTCCCGGGGCGGACCTCCACGGGGAAGGAAAGCCCGATCAGTTACCTCACCATCGGGCTCTGCTTCCACACCTTGTTCAAGGCTGCACCGGACCGGCCGCTCGAGGGCTTTTGAACGGTCCCTGGCGGCCCCCGAAGCACGTGGTTCAATGCACCAGGACCAGCCGTTGGCGACGGAGCACCTCGTTATCCTTGCCGCGAAAGATCACGGTATGGATGCCCGGCGCAGCGCCCGTTAGATCGAGGGCCTCGAAACGATCCACGCGCAAGCGCGAGAGCACGCAGGCGCCGCGGGCATCGACCACCTCGATCCGCTGTGCGTTCAGACCATCGAGGTTCGGCCGGAATGCACCGGTGGTCACGATGCAACTTGCGATCTGTGGGAAGGACGGGTCGGTCGGGATCCCACTTCCGATATCCTCCTGTTCGTAGCCGGTGAAGAACGTGTAGCTGTTGAAATCGCCGAAGCCGCTGGCTTGTGCCTGGAAGGCGGTCGCACTTTGAAGCACATGTTCGCCTTCGTTCACGTTGAGGCGTGCGTAATACCACGCGGGGGCGCTCGGTACGGCCTGGAACAATGCGCCGATCGGTGTGCCATCGAGATCCATGGCGATCGCTCCGGTTTGTCCGGCGGTCACGATGTTCAGCGTGTGCGACGGGGTCCAGCCGCCGCCAGGCATGCCGGGGCCGGTGATCGAGTTGAAGATCGTGTGCTGTTCCCGATGGTCCAGTGGAGGCACGAACGCCATGCAGCCATCGCCGTTGCCGGGCGCGTTGCACGCCTGGCTCTCGTTCAATTGGGCCACGGCGAAGGGATGGTCTCCTTCGGCGATCAAGGGGACCGCGAGGTGTTGGGTGCTGTACTGACCGGAATCGAGCACGAAGGAAGCGCCCGTGCTCAGGGTGATCGTGGTGCCATCGGCGATCGAGAGGAACTTGAAATCGTCGCCGCCGCGGTCCAGATAAGGCACTAGGGCGAACTTATCGCCCCATGCGGCAACGGGCATCATTTCGGTGAAGAAGTGGTCCGTGGCCCCCAGGCAGTTCTCGTTCCCGTACTTGCTCCCTGCGAACACTGCGATCGGCTCCGCGGGGTCCAGGCTGCGCACGCGGGAACCCGTGAGGTCGCTATAGGCTTGCAACTGGAACACTTCGCCCGCATCGAGC
>CAZFAW010000080.1:5299-9132 GCA_964517015.1 uncultured Chryseobacterium sp. | reverse complement strand
TGTACCGGTGGGTGCGGTCGTTCGCATCCGAACGCTGGGCCTTGATCGCGGCCACGGTGTGGGCCCTGTATCCGCCCTCGTTGCAAACGGTGCCGCAACTCAGCGGCGATCTGATCGGAACGGCCTTGTTCCTCGCAGCGGCTATCGCCACGCAGCGCGCCCGCGACAAGGGCCGTGCGGGCGCTTGGGCCGCCGTAGGGGTGTTGCTCGGGTTGGCGGTGCTCTGCCGCTCGGTCCTGATCATCACCGTGTTGCCCTGGGCGATCCTCGCGTGGCGATCGGCCGCAGGCGGGCAGCGCCGCTCGCGTCTGGCGGCCGCAGCCCTGGTGGGATGCTTGGCGCTGGTCGTTTCACCCTGGGTGGTGCGCAACGCGGTGGTGTTCCATCGGTTCTGGCCGGGGACGAGCATGAACGGGTACAACCTGTTCCGCAACAACTACCAGGTACGCGATGGCCAACCGCCCCACTATGTGGCTGCGATCGAAGCACAGGAAATGATGAACGCCTTGCTCGCGCGCCGCACCGACCTGCGCGGCAACGAGAACGAGGCCGAAATGGACCGGGTGTACATGGAGGAAGGGCGGAAGGCATTGGCCGCCAACCCCATGGGGTACGTGACCCTCTCGCTGTACCGCTTCATTCCCTTGTGGACCAATTGGGGCGTGCCGCAGCAATACGGACGCCCGGTCACCCTGTTCGATCATGCCATGCTCTGGCAGCAACTGTTGCTGCTGGTGCTGCTGATCTTCGGCGCTTGGCGCGCCGGACCGGTGGCTTGGCCCTGGTTGGCCGCGATCGTGCTGCAGGTGCTGGCCTACATGGCGGTGGTGGCGCAGGTTCGCTACCTGCTGCCGGTGATGCCGTTGGTGATCGGCATGGCCGTGTGGGGCCTGTCCGGTGGGCGATCCAAGACGGTTCCGGCCAAAGGGTGACCTTTGGGGGGCGGCCACGGCGACCTGTGGCACGCTTCGGGCATGGCTCCCAACAAACGTTCGCGCCTTTTCGACGGCATCACCGTGGCACCCCGCTGCATGGTGGTGGATCGGTCCACGCTGGCCGTTAAACCAGTGGTGGACCAGTTCTTCCGTGCGATCACCGGCTCCGATGCGCCAGGCGTTCCCCGGGGCGAAATGCAATGGACCAGCGCACTCGCCGACCACGTCGTATCCATCGAGCCGGTGAAGGGGGTCCGTTCACCGCGCACCCTGGAACGAAAGATGAACGCCGAGGTGCGGGCGTTGAACGCCGGCCTGGCCCGGTACGATGCCATGCTCCTTCCCACCGCCGCGCATCCCTTCATGGATCCGGCCGCGGAAACCGTGCTATGGCCCGGCCAGGGCCGTGAGGTCTATGCCACATACGACCGCGTGCTCGGGTGCCGCCAGCACGGGTGGAGCAACAGCCAGAGCCTGCGCCTGGACCTGCCCTTCGGCACGGACGAGGAATTCACCAAGTTGCATGCGGCCGTGCGCTTGGTGCTGCCGATCGTGCCGGCCTTGTGCGCCAGTTCGCCCCTGTTGCAGGGCGTTGCCGCCGAGGCGTTGGATGCCCGCCTGCTCTCCTGGGAGCAGCGCGCCGCCAAAGTGCCCGAGCTCGCCGGGCCGATCATCCCGGAGGCCGTGTTCTCGCAAGAGGACTACTACCGCGAGATCTTCGCTCCGATCGGAAAGGCGTTGGCCGGGGTCGATCAACGGTCCGTGCTGGATCACCTTAGCGCGAACGCCCGGGTGGCCGTGGCGCGCTTCGATCGTGGTGTGATCAGCGTACGCGCCATCGATGCCCAGGAATGCGTGGGCGCGGATCTGGCCGTGGCCGAAGTGGTGACCGCCGTGGTGAAGGCCATGGTGCAGGGGCGCTGGGTGAGCACCTACCTGCAACGTGCCTGGAGCGAGACCGACCTGGGTGCGATCTACCGGCGCACCTTGAAGGACGGCCTGAAGGCAGTGATCAACGACAAGGACTACCTGCTCATGTTCGGTGTGCTGCGCGAGGGGAAGATGACCGCGCGTGAACTATGGGCGCACCTGCTCGAACAGACGCGCACCGGGCTGAGCGAGCACGTGTTGCTGCACGGTTCCTCGATCCTCAAGAACGGGAACGTGGCCGAGCGCATCCTGAAGCGGACGGGACGCAAGCCTTCGCGCGAGAAGATCGTGCAGGTGTACCGCGAGCTGGCCGCCTGCCTGGCCGAAGACCGGGTGTTCGGTTGAGCGCGCCCCTGGAAGGCCGCCACCGGGCATTGATGCCGCGATCCGGCTTGTTGGTCGAGGACCTCGAACGAAGAACGGGCTGTCCTTCGTAAGCACACGCACCTTCACTCGTCAACATGCAGCGAGCAATCGGAGTTCCGCTCGCTCTTCTCTCGACCGCGCTCTTGGCCCAGGCCCCCGTGCATCACTGGCCATTGGATGAAGGCACAGGCGCTCTGGCCTTCGATATCGCCGGCGGGGCGAACGGGATCCTGCAGAACGGGGTCGCACAACAACCCGGCGGCGGCTGGTTCGGGGGCGCTTACCAGTTCGATGGCGCGGACGACCGCGTGGACCTGGGGCCATGCGACATCACCACCGGCACCGGCGGCTTCAGTATTTCGCTGTGGATGAAGGCCGGATTGATGACCGGTACCGAGCAGATGCTGCTGGCCAAGACCGTGGGCCCTGCACCGGACGACTATGTGTGGTCCTTGAGCCAGGTGAACAGCACTGCCGTGCGCTTCCGACTGCAGACCTCCGGCACGGTGACCGAACTGACCACCACCGGCTCGAGCCTTTTCTCCGGGTCCTGGTACCACATCGCCGCCACGTACGACGGTGCGATGATGCGCATTTACATGAACGGCGCGCTGATCACCTTCACCCCGAAGAACGGCGGCATTCCGTATGCGCCCATGTCGCCTGCAAGCATGGGCGACCGGCTCGATGGTTTCGCCTCCTTCCTCGGACAGCTCGACGATGTGCGCCTCTACGACCACGGGTTGAGCGAGACGGAGATCTTCGATATCCTGTTGGAGGATGTGACCACCGGACTGGACGTGCACGCGACCCTGGGCTGGTCGGCGGAAGGGGGGGTGACGCTGCCCCCGGGGTCGTGGGAACGGATGCGGATCATCGATGCGCGCGGGCGCATCGTCATGGAGCGGGACATGGGAGAGGGGAACGTAGCGGCCTTGCGCGATGAAGCCCCGGGGCTTTATCTGGTCTGCCTGCAAGGCCCGCACGGCGAGATGGTGCGTCCGCTCGTGAAGCCCTGAAACGAGCGCGCCCGCGGCATGGCCACGGGCGCGCTCGCGAACGGGAGAGGGATCAGCGCAACACGTTGAACCTGCGATCGATGGATCCGCCGGCCCATTGCAAGCGCAGCACGTACGCGCCGTTCACCAGCCCGCTCACGTCGAGCCGGGTCCGGTGCGCGTCATCGGGGTAGGGCCGGTCGATCGCGGCGCGGCCCAGCGCATCGATCACCTGCATCCGTGCATTGCGCACATCGCCGGTCACGGCGGTCACGTTCAGCTCGTTGTCCGCAGGGTCGGGGAACACGCTGAGGATGCCGATCGGCTGCACCTCGCTCAACCCGTTGCCGCCCTGGTTGTCCCAAAGCTGGATGTCGTCGATCGCGGCTTCGATCAGGCTGCCGCCATCCAGGTACTCGCCCAGGTGCGTGCTGTCGCTGGCGATGAAACGCACACTGACCGTGGAGGACGGAGCCACGTGGTCCTGGACACGGAAGGCATGGCGCCGCCAGCTCTTGTCACTGGTCTTGGTGTTCTCCACGTACACCCAGTTGGTGCCGTCGTTGGTCACCTGCACCTGCCACCAATCCATGCCGGGGTTGGC